>CANKUF010000050.1 GCA_947486675.1 Acidimicrobiaceae bacterium | reverse complement strand
ATTTCGGTGGTGCGGGGGGATCGGCAGGCCCACACCGTGGATTCGGCGTCGGTGACCATGGTCCAGATAACGCCCGAGCTCATGGATTGGTACCTGGGCATAGGGGAATCGCTGGATAAGGCAGGTGCATATGCCTTGCAGGGCGATGGCGGAAAACTGGTCGAATCGGTGCAGGGCAGCTTCCATACGGTTGTGGGACTGCCGCTTGAGCCCCTTTCTGACCTGCTTGCCCAGTGCGGGCTCAGTTGGAAAATCGGGGCCTAGGTCCGTATCATTAGCACTCGCACTCGTTGAGTGCTAATCGATAAATCAACCGCGTGAACCACTCGGAACACGCCACACGGAGGACCTCACATATGAACTTGAAGCCCCTAGACGACCGCATTGTGGTCAAGCCAAGCGAAGCAGTGCAGACCACCGCATCTGGTCTCGTTATCCCAGACACCGCCAAAGAGAAGCCACAGCAGGGCACCGTTCTTGCAGTTGGACCTGGCCGTTGGAGCGATGACGAAGGCAAGCATTTCGCACTCGACATCAAAGTTGGCGACGTAGTTCTGTACAGCAAGTACGGCGGCACCGAAGTCACCCATGGTGGAGACGACCTTCTTATTCTCACCAGCCGCGACGTACTCGCAGTTGTTGCCTGATTTTCTAACCATTTACCTCCAACACGCAAAGGACCAAAACAAACATGGCCAAGCAATTGAAGTTTGACGAAGAAGCACGCCGCGCTCTTGAAGCCGGTGTGAACAAACTTGCCGACGCAGTAAAAGTGACACTCGGACCTAAGGGTCGCAACGTAGTGCTCGACAAGAAGTTCGGCGCACCAACCATTACGAACGACGGTGTGTCGATCGCAAAGGAAATTGAACTCGAAGATCCATTCGAGAACATGGGTGCTCAACTTGTTAAAGAAGTTGCAACCAAGACCAACGACGTAGCCGGTGACGGAACAACTACGGCAACGGTTATTGCGCAAGCAATGGTGCAACACGGAATGCGCAACGTCGCTGCCGGTGCAAACCCAATGGGTTTGAAGCGCGGTATCGAAAAAGCAGTTGCAGCAGCAGTTGAGTCGATTAAGGCACAAGCAAAAGAAGTAGACGACAAGGGCGACATCGCCAACGTTGCAACTATTTCTGCAGCAGATGCATCAATCGGCAAAGTTATTGCTGACGCAATCGACAAGGTTGGCAAAGACGGCGTAGTAACCGTTGAAGAGAGCAACACATTCGGAACAGAACTTGAGTTCACCGAAGGTATGCAATTCGACAAGGGCTACCTATCGCCATACTTCGTCACCGACACCGACCGTCAAGAAGCAGTTCTTGAAGATCCGTACATTTTGTTCAACGCAGGAAAGATCGCAACCGTGCAGGCAATGTTGCCAGTACTCGAAGGCGTCATGAAGACCGGCCGCCCGTTGCTCATCATTGCTGAAGACGTAGAAGGCGAAGCGCTTGCGACACTTGTTGTCAACAAGATCCGCGGAACCTTTAACTCAACCGCAGTGAAGGCTCCAGGATTCGGCGATCGTCGCAAGGCAATGTTGCAAGACATGGCAGTGCTCACCGGTGGACAAGTAATCAGTGAAGAAGTTGGACTGAAGTTGGAGAACGTGTCGCTCGACCTTTTGGGCCGTGCAAAGCGCGTCATCATCAACAAGGACAACACCACCATCGTTGACGGCGCAGGCGCCAAGGACGAAGTGGCTGGCCGAATCAACCAAATCAAGGCTGAAATCGACAACACCGATTCCGATTGGGACCGTGAGAAGTTGCAAGAGCGTTTGGCCAAGTTGGCTGGCGGTGTTGCAGTAATCAAGGTAGGCGCAGCAACCGAAGTTGAACTGAAGGAAAAGAAGCACCGCATTGAAGACGCCGTTTCGGCAACTCGTGCAGCAATCGAAGAAGGCGTGGTCGCCGGTGGCGGTACCGCACTCATTCGTGCTCGTCCAGCAGTACTCAAGGTTGTTGAATCACTCAAGGGTGACGAAGCAACTGGTGCACGCAGCGTGTACGACTCGTTGACGGCCCCTGGTCGTCACATCGCCGACAACGCAGGTTTGGAAGGCGCAGTTGCCATCCAGCGTGTGGAGTCAGAGAAGGGCAACATTGGTCTCAATGCTGCAACTGGCGAATACGTCGACATGGTGAAAGCCGGAATCATCGACCCAGCCAAGGTGACTCGTGCAGCGTTGCAAAACGCAGCATCAATTGCCGCATTGGTGATCACCACTGAATGCCTCGTAGCTGACAAGCCAGACAAGAATGGCGGAGCAGCAGGCGGCGGTATGCCAGGTGGCGGAATGGGAATGATGTAAATCGTTTTCCCAAACGAATTACAAGTAGTCGAAAATGCCTCGGGCGAAAGCCCGAGGCATTTTCATTTCTCTTCTAGTGTGTGGAGCTATGGCAAATAACGGTCGCGGTTTCTGGTTGCACCAGTTTGTGGAGTATTTCATCGCTGGCGGACTCGTCATGATGTCGGCGCAATTGAAAGAGCCAGCCATTCCTGCGGCAATGGGACTCATCATGCTGGTGAACACTGCGATTACCGATGGTCTGTTGAGTGCATTCAAATGGATCAGCCGTGGTGTGCATCGCGTGATCGATTGGCTCATCATCATTGCTTGTCTGGTGTTGTCATTTGTGGCCGACATTGAAACGAATGGGCGACTTGCGCTTCTTGGAGTTGGTGTTGTGCTTGGTGTCATTGTTCTTGGCACCAACTTTGCCAAGCGTGGTGCGCAACCAGAACCTCGTCGTTAGGCTGAACACATGGGCTTCACAACACCAGCACCCGATCTTGAAAAAATTCGTACAGCATGGGAAACCTGGGAGCGTGGCGAAGAACAACCTGGCAAAACGCTTGCAAACCTAAAGACAGCTGGTCTCGATGAAGTCATTCGCCAGCTAATTGCAAGTGGCTGGGCTCCTCAAGCGTAAATTTGCAACATGATTCGCGCTGGTGGCGATCAAAGTATTCCGCGTCCAGCAGCGGTGTGGGTGCGACCCACTAATCCGTTTGCGAAATTAGATCACTCGTCGCTTCGAAATACCGCTGACTTGTTAGGTCGGCTGCAGCGCTTCACCAACACGCTTGAGCAAACGCCTCCACCTGAAGGTGCGCGCGCGTCTGCAGTATTGGTACCCATTTTTGATGGCCCAAGCGGACCAGAAGTTGTGCTCACTCGCAGGTCACAAGCGCTCACGAGCCACAAAGGCGAAGTGTCGTTTCCTGGTGGGCGAGTGGATGAAGGAGAGACGTTCATTCAGACTGCAATACGCGAGGCCTATGAAGAGATCAATTTGGACGTATCGCATGTGCAAGTGATTGGTGAGATGAGTGCATTGTCAACGTATGTCAGCAATAGCCACATTGTTCCCGTGCTGGCATATTTGAAGACACCGCCGTCGATGAGTGCAGTGAATGCTGAAGTTGATCGCGTGTTCTCTGTTGCACTTGCCGACTTGGTGCGTGACGACACCTATGTTGAAGAGCATTGGGGAACACCACCGAATCAGCATCAGATTCACTTTTTCCATTTAGATGATGAAACGGTGTGGGGAGCAACTGGAAAAATGCTGCACCAACTCATCAATATTGCGGTCTTGAACGAGTGGGCGTAATTCGTTAGCCGCCAGTTGCGCGAACTGCAACATAAAACGTATCTGCCCACATGAGGCAGCGAATTTTCCGAGTTCTCACTTGAGTTGCACACGAAGACTCCAGATCGCGGTGAAATTGTTCGTCTATTTTTTCGCGTGTCGCGTCGGTGAACTGGCCAAGCCTCTTGATGTTGCGATAACCAAAGTCGTGTCGGACACATGCCTGTGTGAAGTTGAACGACCGTCCTTCGTTTCCTACAACAGGTGCGGAGCAACCGTCGGTTGTCCAATCAAGATGTGGGTAGGCGCGCTTCAGTGAAAACTTCTCGCGAGTAAATGTTTTGAAGTCAAGATCAAACATCACGTAGCTCACAGCCTCAATTGGAGACTCAAAAACAGGGGGAGTAATTCGATGAGGAATATGGACGGTCAGCAGGCTCGTGACCGCAACGAGCGAAGTGAGCAAAATGCCCATCGCTGCTGCTTTCTCTTAGTGGTGAATCACCACATGTGTGCGCCGTGTAACTGTACGGGAACGCTATTTTGTACGAATTGCTTTCAACACGTTGGCCATCTCAATGGCACCAACTGCGGCTTCTTCGCCTTTGTTTCCTGCACCAGGACCGGAACGCTCCACTGCTTGCTCCACGTTTTCAACCGTGAGCACAGCAAAACCGATTGGCATGCCAGTTTCTAATTGAATTTGGGCAATGGAGTCGGCGACAGGGCCGGCAACGTATTCAAAGTGTGCGGTCTCGCCACGGATAACTGCGCCAAGTGTGACGAGGGTGTCGTAGCGGCCTGTGAGAGCCATTGCCTTTGTGGTCACTGGAATTTCGTATGCACCAGGAACCCATGCAATGTCGATGTCGGATTCGGCAACACCATGATTCGCGAGTCCGCGCTTTGCGCCGTCGAGTAGTGCGCTGACAATGAATTCATTGAATCGCGAGCACACAATCCCAACGCGTAGTCCTTTGCCGTCTTGTGATCCTTCAAAAGTTGCCATGATCTATTTTCCCTTCTTTGGTGTTGCAATGTCTGATCCGTCGAATACGTGGCCCATGCGGTCGCGTTTGGTTCGTAGGTATGCCTCGTTTTCAGGAGTTGGTGCAATTTCAAGCTGCACGCGTTCCACAATGCTCAAGCCGTAGCCAGCAATGCCGCCGTACTTGGCTGGGTTGTTGGTCATGAGGCGAAGTTCGCGAGCACCAAGGTCGGCAAGAATTTGCGCGCCAATTCCGTATTCGCGACTATCAACTGGCAATCCAAGTTCGGTGTTGGCGTCAACGGTGTCAAAGCCTTCGTCCTGCAATGAGTACGCACGAATTTTGTGGCCAATACCAATGCCGCGTCCTTCGTGACCGCGCAGGTAGACAACAACGCCTCTTCCCTCAGCATCAATTTGTTGCATGGCTGCTGCAAGTTGTGGACCGCAGTCACAACGCTTGCTGCCGAACACGTCGCCTGTTAAACATTCGCTGTGCACGCGGGTGAGCACAGGTGCGTCATCGCTGACATCACCTTTCACAAATGCAAGGTGTTCAATGCCGTCGATGGTGCTCTTGTATGCAACGCATGTGAAGCCGCCCCATTCGGTTGGTACTGCTGCAGAACCCACGCGCTCAACAAGGCGTTCATGATGGCGACGGTATTCAACAAGGTCGGCAATAGAGGAGAGCAACAGGTTGTGCTCGGCACAGAACTTGCGCAAGTCTGGCAAGCGCGACATGGTGCCATCGTCGTTTTGAATTTCGCAGATAATTCCGGCTGGTTGCAAACCTGCAAGTCGAGCAAGGTCTACTGCAGCTTCGGTGTGTCCTGCGCGCTTCAGTACGCCGCCTTCACGAGCACGTAATGGAAAGATGTGTCCTGGACGGGCGAATGCTGAGTGCGAAACGTTTGGGTCGGCAAGCCCGCGCAAGGTTGCGGCGCGGTCCGCTGCTGAAATTCCGGTGCTGGTTCCTTCCAACAAGTCAACCGAAATAGTGAACGCCGTACGGTGACTTTCGGTGTTGTTGTCCACCATGAGAGGGAGTCGGAGGTCGTCACAGCGTTCGCCCGACAATGGCGCAACGACAACACCAGAAGTGTGGCGCACAATGAACGCAATCTTCTCTGCGGTTGCGAACTGCGCAGCCATAATGAGATCGCCTTCGTTCTCGCGGTCTTCGTCGTCCACCATGACGATCATTTCGCCACGTGCAATTGCCGCAACGACATCTTCAATTGGTGACATTTCAACTTGTTTGTTGCTCATTTGGGGGTCCTTTAGTTGAGATTCGGTTCGAGAATGATTTCAATATCGCCGTCAAGATTTGTGGTTGACACCACGTTTCCGCGCCACATGTCGGCCATGGTCGCTGCTGCTGCG
>CANKUF010000049.1 GCA_947486675.1 Acidimicrobiaceae bacterium | reverse complement strand
GGTGGCCCAAGAATGGCAGCGTCAATCAATACGACATCGTCTCGTTGCTGAACCATGCTGCGTACCCATGCATCTTTTACATTGCGCAACATGAGCGAACCGAGCGGACCATAGTCATACGACGAACGGAAACCACCATAAATTTCGGCGCTTGGATACACGAAGCCGCGGCGCTTGCAGAGGTTGACTATTTGCTCTAAATCGCTCGCTGGCATGGCTACAGACTACAACCCGACTAGTGACGGGGACTGAACATTGCCACCGACCGCAAACGCCGTTCGATGTGATGCTCCATTGCCTGAGTTGCAAGTTGAGATATTTCAAAACTTGCTGGCGATTCAGGCTGCGCCAGAGCAACATTGAGTTGGCCACCGAGAACTTGTTGCAATAAGTCAATCGCCGACGGAGAAATGCTGATTCCCGTGCGACACGACCGACATTGCACCCCACCTTGGAAAATATCGAACGCAACAAGGTCTTGAGTAGCAGCGCAGCCAACGCACAATTGCACCTGGGGGCTCACACCCTCTGCCGCCAACAACTTCCAATAAAAGGACGCGAGCATTACCGGAGATTCCTGTTCCATCAGGGCGTTTAATGCTCCTTGCAACATGCGATACAAGTGTGGCGACGGTTCCCTGTCCTCTGCAATTTGGTCCACCGCTTCAAGCATGGACATTCCTTGAGTCAACTTGTCAAGATTGTTATGTAGACGTGCTGACGAATCAATCAACTCAACTTGCGACACCGTGTCGAGTTCTCTGCCTTTGTACAGCTGAACATCAACATGGCTCATAGGTTCAAGACGAGCACCAATCTTCGACTTTGTCTTACGGATGCCCTTAGCCACCGCGCGAACTTTGCCGTGGTGTTCGGTCATCATGACAACGATGCGATCAGATTCTCCGAGCTTGTAGCTCCTCAACACAATGCCTTTATCGCGGTACAAACTCATGAATCGACACCACCGAAACGTCGATCTCTGCGTTGAAAGTCGTTGATCGCCAATTCAATGTCTTCACTGTTGCAATGTGGCCACTGCGTGTTGAGATACACCAGTTCGCTATACGCAAGTTCCCACACCAGCGATGGAGGTAAGTGCGTTGGATCTCCAAAAATTACTACGAGATCTGGCTCACTCGTTGCAGGATGCAAAATTGCGCTCGCCAAATTCTTTTCAGAGATCTTTGTGTCTGACATTTCATTGACGGCCCTGACGAAGCGCTGTTGTCCATCTGCGCAGACATCAATCACCACCGATGTGTCTCCGCGGAGAATCAACTTTCCATCAACAACCACAGCACCACACGACTCAGAAATTTTGTTCATGAGTTCACGGTCATCGTCTGTTGAAGAGATACCAGAATATGGATACACGGTGAGCCACTGTGCGCCGACCTGCTCAGTTGAGGATCGTAGAGTTGAAATGTACTGAGACCAGTCGGAGGCAGACATTAACTTCCATTGATCTAGCGATCCTCCGACAACGAGCACGTGTCGCAATGATGAATCGTCAGCCACACCACTATTGTCGCACGCCATTGCAGTCCGCATCAGTAAGGTATTCGGGATGGACAAGGCGAATCACGACTCACCCATCCATATCGCCTGCATCATGGACGGAAACGGTCGTTGGGCGAAACGTCGTGGCCTGCCACGAACGGAAGGTCACACCGCTGGCGAAGAGAATTTGGCCGAGGTTGTCCGCGTTTGTGCCAACCGCAATGTTGGATTCCTGACAGTATTTGGCTTCTCTACAGAGAACTGGGTTCGCCCTCCCGCGGAGGTAAAACACATTCTCTCGTTGCATAAGCGTCTGTTTGGTCGAATTGAAGAGCTCAATGCCAACAATGTGCGTATCCAATGGATTGGACGCCCATTTGACGAACCCGGATCCAAAACTCCAGCATTTATCCAACGAGCAATCTTGCAAGCCATCGAAGACACCGCACACAACACAGGCATGGTGCTTACCGTTGCTTTTGACTATGGCAGTCGTGCGGAGTTGCTTCGTGCGGCGCAACGTGCTCGGACCAGCCAGCAATCTGCACAAAATATTTCAATGCAAGGCATTTCAGACAACTTGTATTCACCAACTCTCCCACCAGTAGATGTTGTTGTGCGTACCTCTGGTGAATCACGTATCTCTAATTTTCTTTTGTGGCAAATTATGGGCGCCAAGGTGTACTTCACTGAACGCACCTGGCCCGATTTTGATACTCACGAAATAGACAACGCTCTCAAGTTGGTTCATGACCGCTAACCAGCGCCGAGAACATGACGTCGTAGATCTTCTTCAGGCAGTCGTTGACACGCTTCCAAATGTTGAAGCACGTTCCGGACAAGTAGCGATGGCGACTGCAATCGCAGAGGCTATAGAAAATGAACGCCACTTAATCGTTCAAGCAGGCACTGGTACGGGCAAAACATTGGGCTATCTCGTACCAGCCATTGCCTCTGGCAAACGCATCGTGGTGTCGACGTACACCAAGGCTCTACAAGATCAACTTGCCAAACATGATCTACCAGTATTGTCTTCAGCGCTAGCTCCAATTATTGGTCGCGACATTACCTGGGCAGTTCTGAAAGGTCGCAATAACTATCTTTGCGCGCAACGAATTACCGAAACTCGTGAGCCCAAGCAACACAAGCTTGATCTGCAGGAGATGAGTACGCAGGTCAAGTCCGACATCGACAAACTTGTTGCGTGGTCTGAAACCACATCAACAGGTGACTCAGGAGATTTGTCATGGAGTCCTCGCGATGCCGCATGGCGTCACGTCAGTATCGGTAGCGACGAATGCCCTGGCGCAAGCAGGTGTCCGTCGGGAGATACCTGTTTCTCAGAACGCGCTCGAGATTTGGCATCGGTTGCAGATGTCATTGTGGTGAACACACACATTTATGGTTTGGATGTCGCCACCGACGGCGCGTTGCTTCCCGAGCATGATGTTGTCATTTTCGACGAGGCCCATCAGCTTGAAGACGTGATGAGTGCTTCCGTTAGCAAGGCAATAAGTCCTGGAACTATCCAACATGTTGTCAGCGCACTCCGCTCAATCGTAAGAGACGACGCATTGACAGGTTCACTTCAACAATTGGCTTCCGAATTTGGTGGCTACATATCGGGTGACGTTGATAAGCGGGTTCCTCTTCCCCTGCCTGACGACATTCAAGATGTACTTGCTCGGTTACGGCTGAAAATTGATGAAGCAGTTACTGGACTAAAGGCAATTTCAAGTAACGACGAATCCGCAAAGCAGCGAATCCTCAGAGGACAAATGCTCAGCAATCGATTGATTGATGTAATTGACGGATCTCTGACTGCCGGATCACGAACGGTTGCTTTCGTCAGTGGCACCAAAGATCGTCCTGTTCTGGAACTTGCACCGCTACACGTTGGCCCTTCGCTACACGGGGGTGTTTGGTCAAAGCGAACCGCAATCCTCACAAGCGCAACCATTCCGCTCGCCATGCCTGCACGCGTGGGGCTTGAAGAAGACTCGGTTGATGCAATTGACGTAGGAAGTCCTTTCGATTACGAGAATTCAGCTCTTCTCTACTGCGCGAAGCATCTTCCCTTACCCAATGATCCAGGTAGAGACGACGCAGTTCACAATGAGTTAGAGAAATTGATCAATGCGGCACAAGGACGAACACTGGCACTGTTCACCACGTATCGCGCCATGCATGCTGCAGCGGACGAAATGACGCGTCGATTGGAATTCAAGATTTGGCGACAGGATGATCTACCGAAGATGGCTCTTGTTGATGCATTCTCATCCGAAGATTCTTCGTGTCTCTTTGCTACTGCAGGATTCTTTCAAGGTGTTGATGTTCCGGGCCAAACATTGAGCCTCGTCGTCATTGACAAAATTCCATTTCCTCGGCCTGATGACCCATTGCTCAGTGCTCGACGTGACGAAGTTGGCAAAACTTCATTTAGCGAAATTGATATTCCACTTGCTGCCACGCAACTCGCACAAGCCACTGGCAGATTGATCCGATCGCGAAAAGACACAGGAGTAGTTGCCATCCTTGATCCACGACTTGCAACCAAGGGTTATGGCAAAAAACTTGTCTCCACTCTTCCGCCAATGAAACGAACCATCGAATTCGCAGAGGTTGCGCAATTTCTCAAGTCCATCTAACCGTCTAATTCAATAACCGGTAACCCATGCCGCGAACGGTCACAATCATTGTTGGTTCGTCTGGCTGAGTTTCAACCTTTACTCGAAGCCTTCGAACGTGTGCATCGACAAGGCGAGAATCACCCAAGTACTCGTATCCCCACACTCGCTCAAGCAGTTGATCTCGCGACAACACCATCCCTGGATGATCTGCAAATTCGACGAGCAACCGATATTCGGTTTTGGTGAGCGCTACTTCTAGCCCATTCTTTCGAACGATGCTCATTTTGCGATCAATTTCAACATCGCCGATCTTGTTCAGAGATTTCGCATTAGAAGGCGAAGGTTCAGATGTCTGTGTACGGCGCAGTGCCGCGCGAATGCGAGCTGCGAGTTCCTTTGGAACTACTGGTTTTGTTACGTAGTCGTCAGCGCCTGCGTCGAATCCGTTCACCAAATCGGAAGTGTCGGTTTGAGCTGTCACCATGATGACGGGTGTGATACTCGTTCGACGGATTGCTCTACACACTTCAAACCCGGAGATGTCTGGTAGTCGCAGATCAAGCAGGACGAGGTCCGGATTGATCTGTCCAAATTTTTTGATACCGGTTTCGCCATCACCGGCAACCACTACTTCGTAGCCTTCATCTTCAAGTACGAGTTGCAATGCCGTTCGAATGGCTTCGTCGTCCTCTATGAACAGCAGCGTAAACATTGGTATGCAGTCTGCCCGAAGTGAGCAAATTGTTACAGAAAACGCACACAAATCATCAACATTTGTCATGTTCTGGGTGCAGAATTTGCCTATCGAACCGGCGGGCGTTCATGCTCCCCCTTGAGCCCCGCCGGTTCCGGTCAAGCCGTTTTACTGCCATGCTGTACACATGAGTCGGCTTACCTTTCCCCCAAAGTTTGGGTTAAGGCAACGAATGGTGCTGTTCTTTGGACTCGCAGCAATGGCTGCGGCCATAGCCCTCAGCGTGGTTACATTCGCCAGTACTCGCTCGTACCTACTTGGACAGCGGTCAGAAGTCGCCCAGCGACAAGCTTTTAACAACGCCCAACTCATGCGCAACATTGTTGAAACCGACAGCGCGAACATCGCAGACCTCATCACTCAAATACGAACCGAGCAGGGCGGCTACGCAGTTATCCAACTCGATGAACGTCCCGGTCGTGCTGCATTGTTCTACGCCCAAGAGCCACTGCGTTTCACCCAATCGAACCTCCCTGACGAACTTGTTGAATTGACATTGAAAGATAAAACCGGTCGTCAACGATTTGAATTTGAAAACCGACCGTATGAGGCAATCGGTGTGGCAGTCCCCTCTATTGGACTTCATTATTTTGAAGCCTTTCCTGTGACAGACGTTGAAAACACTCTGCGGACTATTCAAATCACGCTGCTCATTGGTGTCATTTTGATCACTCTTGCTGCAGGAGTCCTCGGGTTTTCAATGAGCCAAAACGTGCTCCAACCTCTTACTCGAGTTGCGCTTGCTGCAAACAAGATCGCAACCGGTGGACTCGATACGCGTTTGGTGCATGAAGACGATTCCGATCTAGAACGACTCGTTGTCTCATTTAACGAGATGGCCAATGCAGTACAGCAACGAATTGAGCGTGAACAACGTTTTGCGAGTGATGTCAGTCATGAGTTGCGTTCCCCTGTGACCGCACTTTCGGCTGCTGCAGACGTTCTGGTTTCACGAAGATCAGAATTTTCTGAACGCAATCAACAAGCAATCGACATCATGCAAAAACAAATTGCACGCTTCGACAGAACAGTGCTTGACCTATTGGAACTTTCTCGACTTGATGCCCATGTTGCAGACCACGAAACCGAGAACGTACAACTCAATGATCTCATCAGCAGGATCATGCACAGATACGGTTTTGGAGATGTTCCATT
>CANKUF010000048.1 GCA_947486675.1 Acidimicrobiaceae bacterium | reverse complement strand
CAGCAGTTACCAGTTTCGCTGTCTCCCTTGTATTGCTCTGGGTGGTAACCCCTCGCTCAAACCCTTCGTTGCCAGTAGTCGCCAACCAAACCATCTTCGCGGCAACGCAAAAACAAGCAGCCAAAGCGCCGCTCTCTTTGGGAACCATGTCTTCGGTGAGTGACATGGTCATGCCACTTACCGCAACAGGGTTCTTTGTTGGCACCGGAAACAACCTTTCACCTCGCGACGAAGTTGAAGCGCGGTTTGCAGATGGCACCACCGTGTTGCTTCGCGTTCTCGAAGTGGACTCAGTTACAGGAATTGCATGGCTACATTCGGTCGATTCGTCAACTCATCGATTTATCAATCTTGTACAAAACCTGACACCGCCATCAACTGTGTTGAATCAGATGCGACAAGGCCAACATTTCTTCATCGCTTCTCCAACAGAAGGGATGAACGACGCACGCATTGCAATTTCGACATCGCTTTCGTCACAACAACAACTGTGGCCAATTGATTACCTCATGCACGATCATTGTCGAGGCGCTGCACTCGATGCCTCACAACGACTCATTGGTTGGTGCGTCGAATTGAATGGCGCACATTGGGTGGTCCCCACTCGTCAACTCGTGGACGTACTCCATAGGCTGGAAAACAATGTCGGACAGCCCTAACGAAAACCCGTTTTCGGGATTGCCATTCTTCGGAGATATGGCAAAAGCTATGAGCTCACAAGGGCCATTGCAGTGGGATGTTGCGCGCCAAACGGCAATGATGACGGCACTTTCTGGCAACTCCACCGAGCCAAACGTGGACCCAGCAGCCAGAGTGGGTATTGAGCGATTGGTGTCAATTGCCGACCTGCATGTGCGCAATCACACTGGTCTCGATACCGCGCCAGCCGGCAAAGAGCCTCACGTTGTTGTGGTCAATCGATCGATGTGGGTGCATCACACACTCGAGTCGTACAAACCGTTGTTCAACGAACTTGCAACTTCGCTCAGCGGATCACCCGCCGTTCCAACCGACGCGCTCGATCTAAACCAAGACGACCCAATGATGAACATGATGGCGTCATTAAACAAAATGATGGCACCAGCAATGATGGGCATGTCGGTAGGAACCATGGTTGGCCAACTTGCACTCAAGTCATTCGGACAGTACGACTTGCCACTTCCACGCGAACCGCGTGATCAAATGCTCATCGTTGCATCAAATGTTGATGAGTTTGCACACGACTGGAGCATTCCCGTAGATGACATGCGCATGTGGGTACTCATTCATGAACTCACCTCACATGCCGTACTTACTTCTCCTCACATTCGAACCGCTGTGAGCAATGCAATCAGTTCGTACATCGGTAGTTTCTCTCCGAACCCGAACGCACTCATGGAACGACTCACCAGTTTGGACTTGGGCACAACTGACCCCATGGCCATGATGCAAAAATTTCTTACTGACCCAACCATCATTCTTGGTGCGGTGCGCTCGGCATCGCAAGAAGCCCAGGCGCCGTCGCTAGATGCCATGATCGCCGCCATCATTGGCTACATCGACCATGCGGTTGACACTGTTTCGGCTTCGTTGCTTGGTGGAAGTTCACAGATCAGCGAGGCAGTCCGTCGCCGCAGAGTTGAAGCGTCACCAAGTGACACCTTTGTCGAACAACTGCTTGGCCTGCGCCTCACCCGCCAGCAGGTGGAACGAGGCCATGCGTTCGCCGCCGGCGTAGTGGAGCGTGCCGGTCACGATGGCCTTGCAGCAATGTTTGTGGAGGCGGGAAACCTGCCAACGCCAAACGAACTAGATGCCCCTGGCTTATGGCTTGCTCGCCTGAACATTGAGCAACGCGATATCAACGAATAACTAATACTTAAACGCGTAATAAGCAGTGGCAAGAGTGGCATAAGCGCCAATGAAGGCAAACCCCACTGCCCCGCTCGGTACAAACAGCACTGCAAGCAAACCACCGGCAACTTGGAACAACTGATTTCGGGTTTCATATTGCGCAAACACTCGCGACCTGTTGGCATCGGGTGCATGTCGCTGGACGATGGAGTCAAAAGCCAGTTTGCCAATTGAGCCAAAACCATTCACTACTCCAGCAAGCACAATTCCAGCAGTAATGCTTCCGTTTAGCGCAGCAATGATTCCCGCAACTGCAACGACACTTAGAGAACTCACCAAGATGGTGTGATGATTCAGTTTTCTGGTCAGTGGTGCACCTATTGAATTAGCTAACAGCGTGCTCGCAGATCCAATTGCCAAAGCAAACGCAAACCATGCAAGTCCAGCCTTTTCATTGCGCAACCAAAAAGCAAGGTGCAGCATCATGAATCCGCTCGTTGCTCGCAGTGATGACATGGCAACAGCAGCACGAACAATTTCTGGCGCACTCATTTCTTCGCGCTCTGCACGCGTTGCTTTGCTCGTAACCGCAGCAACATGTCGTGGCAGCTTCAGCGTCATTGTTGCGGCAAGCACAAAGGCAACTGCTGACATCGCCAGCGAAAGATGAGGGTCTATTCGTTGCAACAACACCGCTGGACCACCCGCCACAAATCCAACAATTCCGGTGAGCCTGCCAAACTTTCCATTTGCCGACATCAACTCGTCATCGTTATCCACCACCGTCGGCATCATTGCTGAGCGCGAAACTTGGTACACCTTGGCCAGAATCAATGAAGCAAATGCAAGTGGAAACAGCAGTACAGACTGCAAATAACGGGCCATGGCCAGAACAACAACTGCACGCAGAATACCCACGAAAAACACCGTCATTCTTCTGCCACCAGGCACACGATCGAGGAACGGGCTGATGCCTTTCGACAACACAACAAACGGAGCGAAACTAAACGCCAGAAACAGCAGCACCTTGCTGCGAGCAGCATCTGGGCTGATCGACAAAAACAATGAGTCGGCTAAAGAAACTGCAAGTGCTGCTTCACCAGCAACCATCATGATGTGAACGCGCGATAGGCGTTGTAATGGAGAAGTCAGTGTTGCTATGCAACAACTTTCTCATATTTGTAGCCCAACCCGCGGATGGTTGCCACGCGCGTGGGCACTGCTGGGTCTAGTTCAACCTTTGAGCGCAGTCGCTTAATGTGCACGTAGAGCGTCTTGGTGTCGCCGTAGTAATCGGTTCCCCACACACGGTCAATCAGCGTTTCTCGTGTGAGCACCCGACCTGCATTAGCCATGAGCACATACAGCAGTTCAAATTCCTTCAACGGAAGTTTGGCTACTTCTCCGCGCACGGTAACGATGTGTTGCTCCGGATCAATGGACACATCGCCAATGCTGACAGTTCCAAGTCCTACTTCTTCAATTTCGGTAGGCGTGAGCGAACTGCGACGCAACGCAGCACGAATACGCGCTACAAGTTCGCGAAGTCGATACGGCTTCACGATGTAATCGTCTGCACCAACTTCAAGCCCAACTACGGTGTCAATTTCGGAGCCCTTTGCCGACACCATGATGATGGGAACTTGGCTCTTCTTGCGAATTTCGCGACATACATCTGTTCCTGAAATTTTTGGCAGCATCACATCGAGCAACACGATGTCGGCCTTCACGCCTTCAAACATTGCCAATGCTTCAGCACCATCGCGAGCAACATGCACGCGAAAGCCTTCGCGCTTTAAACCAATTTCAAGGGCCTCAATAAACGTCTCTTCGTCTTCAACAAGGAAGACAACGGGAAGATCGGCCGACATTGGAACTTACGGCCTAGGAATTTCGCCGGTTGCGTCGAGTCGAGCCTGGAAACGAGCCGCACCCTTAAGTTCTGGTTTCCAACCCGTAACGATGAATCGTGTGCGCTCGCCAACGTTTACCGCATGGTCGCCAATGCGCTCGTAAAAACGAGCAACCATGGCTAGTTGCACAGCAACTTGCAGGTCAATGGATTCACGAGCATGAATCTCAAAAATTTCCGAAATAAAACGGCGATGCAATCCGTCAAGGAACGAGTCCATGTCGTCAATTGCTGCAGCCTTTGCAGCGTCATGATCTTTGAATGCTTCCATGGCGGAAATAAAAAGTTGCTGAGCCTGTTCGCTCATTTTTGCAATCAAGTCAGTAAGTGCCGGATCAATTTTGTGACCGTAAATACGGCGGGCTGCTTTGCAAATATTTACTGCTAGGTCTGCAGAGCGTTCTAGCTCAGCTGCAATTTTGATCATGGATACAAGTTCGCGAAGGTCGCCAGCAACCGGTGACTGCAATGCCAGTTCTTGGAAGCACTTCTCTTCAACTTGAATTGAGCGAGCATCTATTTCATCATCTGCCTGAATCAAATAGTCGGCAGCTTCTAAATCGCCCATGAGCAACACGGCAGTTGCGCGTGGAATGGCCGCAATAACTGACTGGCCCAGCTGCATTACCTCTTGTCGAATTTCTTCGATCTCTTTATGAAACGTACTGCGAAGCTCTTCCACGTGACCAACCTATTCTCTCAGGGTTACGTTCAACCGAACTACAGATTACTACGAGGTAAACGAACTTGATTTATCGCACTTGCGTGGCAACAACCCACTCGTGCAACTTCTTTTGAGCGTCACCTGACTGAGCAACGGAGCCAACGCGTTCCCAACGATTATCGCTTTGTAGGAGGAAATGGGTCGAAGCATCATCGAGCAAGAATCCGAGCACAGTATCGAGCCACATGCGGTGCTTCGGATGAGTGAGAGGTGCAAGAGCTTCAACTCGTCCATCCAAATTTCGCCCCATCATGTCGGCAGAGCCAATGAGGTGCAACGGCTCGTCGTCATCAAGGCCGTGTTCAAATCGGTACACGCGTGAGTGTTCCAAATAGCGACCAAGAATGGATCGCACCACAATGTTTTCGGACATTCCCGCAACTCCTGCACGAATGCAACAAATTCCACGCACAATCAGATTGATTTTTACACCTGCGCCACTGGCACGATATAAAGCCTCTATCACTGCAGGGTCTGAAATGGAGTTGATCTTGATGGTGATTTTCCCTGCATCACCAAACGTTGCTTCTTTGTCAATGAGCGCAATGATGCGATCTCGCAATTGATGCGGCGCAACCAACAACACTGCGTAGTCAGGTTCTTGTGCAAAACCAGTGAGGAAATTGAAAAGTTCGGCAACATCGGAGCCGATGGCATCTTCACTCGTGAAGAACCCAATGTCTTCATACAACCGTGCGGTGGTGGAGTTGTAGTTGCCGGTTCCAATATGTACGTAACGGCGCATCTTGTCGGGGTCGTTACGCACAACGAGAATGCACTTTGCATGAGTCTTTAAGCCAACGATTCCGTACGTCACGTGTACGCCGGCGTATTCAAGTTCTTTCGCCCAAGAAACATTTCGTGCCTCGTCGAATCGAGCTTTCAGTTCAAGCACCACCGCAACTTGCTTACCCATTTCAGCAGCTTTAATGAGGTGCATGGCAATAGATGAATCACCCGATGTGCGATACAAGGTCATTTTGATTGACTGCACCTTTGGGTCAAGCGCTGCTTGCTTAACAAAGGTTTCAACTGAAGTGTTGAAAGATTCGTGCGGATGATGCACCAGCAACTGGCGCTCTCGAATGACTGCAAATATTGACTTTTCGCCCTCTTCTACAGCCTGCAATCGCCCAGCAGTAAGTGGCGGCCATGGCGCGTGACGTAGTTGTGCAATGTTCAAGTTTGCAAACTGATTCAGTGCGGTGAGATCGATACACGTTGCATGTCGCGACACGTCATCTGCATCAATTTCTAGTTCGTCGATAAGCAAAGCAACAAGTTCATTTGACATTGCTTCGGGAACTTCAAGGCGAACTGCTTTACCAAAACGGCGGCGGCGCAATTCCATCTCTACAGCAACCAACAGATCTTCTGCGTCTTCATCGTCAACAGAGAGGTCGGCGTTGCGGGTAACGCGGAATGCATGACACTGCACTATTTCCATTCCAGGGAACAAGCGAGGCAAATTAGCGCTGACGATTTCCTCGATGCTCACAAACGTGAACGAATCTGGCAGTTGGAAAAAACGAGGGAATGTTTGTGGCAGTTTTACGCGTGCAAATCGCTCCTCGCCAGACTT
>CANKUF010000047.1 GCA_947486675.1 Acidimicrobiaceae bacterium | reverse complement strand
CCCGAATCCCAAAAGATGGCTGATCGATCCAGTTCATCACTGCTAGCTGGCGTGCCAATGCCGTGGATGAAGCGATGGGCTGGTCCGTTTCCGGTTGTCGCCGACAGGGCAGAAGGCGGCACCATTTTTGATATTGATGGAAACACTTATGTTGACTTTTGCCTTGGCGATACGGGCTCGATGACCGGTCACGCTAATGCTCCAATCTCACAAGCGATTTCGCTTCAAGCACAACGCGGATTCACCACAATGTTGCCGTCGTCCGATATTTCATGGGTCGCGAATAATTTGTCTGAAAGATTCGGAATGTCTAAGTGGCAATTTTGTTTGAGTGCAACAGATGCCAATCGTTTCAGTTTGCGTATAGCTCGCGCATTGAGTGGTAAATCCAAAATTGTTGTGAATGATTGGTGCTATCACGGCACTGTTGACGAGACATTGGTGATTCTTGATGAGCAGGGGAAAACGATTAGCCGTCCTGGAGCGATCGGTCCTCAAGTGGATCCAGCGACAACCACTATCGCAGTTCCTTTTAATGATCTCGACGCCATGGAGGATGCCTTGGCAAGTGGTGGGGTTGCATGCGTACTTATGGAGCCCGCACTAACAAATATTGGAATCGTCTTGCCGCAAGATGGATATCTAGAAGGTGTTCGAAGGCTCACGAAGCAGTACGGGGTCATCCTCATTCTTGATGAAACCCACACCATCTGTGCTGGTCCGCAGGGTGCGTCCCGAATGTGGGGAATTGAACCAGACATGTTGGTAATCGGAAAGACAATTGGTGGTGGAGTTCCGGTTGCCGCCTATGGAATGGCATCAGTGGTGGCGAACAAAGTTGAGTCATTGATGCAGGGTCATGATTTGGATGTATCAGGTATTGGAGGAACGCTTAGTGGAAGCGCATTTGCTGGTGCTGCGATTCGCGCAACACTTACTCACGCGCTTAGGCAGGAGGACTTTGATATCGCTATTCCTCTCGCTACTCGCTGGAGCAAGGGCGTGCAGAATGTCATCGATCAATATGCATTGCCATGGACTGTGCAGCAACTTGGTTGCCGTGCTGAATACTGGTTTTCAGAACACCCTCAAAATGGCGCACAGGCTGCCGCTTCGGTGAACGATGGACTCGAATCATTCATGCATTTGTACGCGCTAAACCGTGGAATATTACTCACGCCGTTTCACAACATGGCGCTGATGACGCCGTTCCACTCAGAAGCTGACGTGGACAAGCACACATCTGTATTTACTGAATGTGTGGGCGAACTCGTTTCATGATGGACATAACACTTGCGAGTTTCCTCGCTCTGGCCTTGATCGTTTTTGCAACAGCAAGCATTCAATCAGTTGTTGGATTCGGCTTCGCGCTACTTTCCGTTCCAATCATGATGCAAGTAGTCGATCTTCATCGGGCGGTGATTCTCGCGTCTCTCATTGGAACCGCAAACAATTTTTACCAATACCGAGATTTGAAACACGATCAAGACAAAACTCAAGTTCGGCGTTTTCTCTGGGCCTCTTTTTTGGGAGCCCCCTTGGGTCTATTGGCGTTCATCTATGCAGACCAAAATGTGTTGAAGGTTTTCCTCGGCGCAGGAGTGCTGCTTGGAGTGATTTTGCTTGTGCGCGGGCGTGACCTCTCGAGTGCACATATCAGCCTCGATTGGTCTATGGGTTTAATCAGCGGCTTTTTGTTAACTTCAACTTCAACGAATGGGCCTCCATTGGTGTTTGCATTACAAGCCCGAAAGAGCGAACCTCAGGTTTTTCGCGCGACCTTGAACATGATCTTTCTTGTGAGTGGCGTATACGGTCTAACTTTGTTTGCAGCGTTCGGAGAAATTGCAACCAGTGATCTTTGGCTTGCCGCCGCAGTCTTGCCAAGCATGATGCTCGGCGTTTCGATCGGGAAGTTCATTCGTAACCGTGTAGACCCTGACCGTTTTCGTATTGCTGTTCTTGCACTGCTGACTGTTGCTGGGTTCAGCAGTGTGTATTCAGGCGTGTTTCAGTAAACCTTGGCGGTTATTGCCCGAACCACTGCAACCAACCCGCTTTAGTGGTTGGCTTGAATACGTAGTTGGTTTCGCGAACTTGTCCCATTGCAAGAAATGCTGGATCCGAGTATCGGTGCCCCGGATAGACGATGGTGTCGCTTGGCAATGAAGCGAGCATGTTCAAGCTGTCGTACATATCGTCAGGGTTCGAACCAGGAAGATCAGTGCGACCGCAACCCTCCAGAAACAATGTGTCGCCTGAAACCAAGTTGCCGTCAACGAGGAAGCATTGGCTACCAGGCGTGTGTCCTGGCGTGTGCAGCAAGGTGATTGCAATTTCGCCGACATGAACCACATCTCCGCCAACGTGAGTTGTCAACTGGTTCGATGAAACGCCCGTTGTTTTGGTGACCCATTCCATCTCTGATTGCTGGATGTGAATCGGGATTTCTTTGCGTTCAAGAAGCGAAGAAATACCCTCGATATTCCAACCCATCATCTTTCCGCCAACGTGGTCTGGGTGATAGTGGGTGCCGAGTGCGCCGACAAGGTTCATGTCGTCTACTTCGACGATTTCTGCTATTTCGTTCACCGCATATGCGGGGTCGACGATGATGCATTCGCGCGTCTGCAGATCACCAATGAGGTACACGAAATTGACCATTTGGTGAGCCATTTGGTCTTCCTTTGCGAAGTCGGTGCCCGACAGCAGCTGGCGAAAGTACAAGCGATCATTCATGATTTCAGACTAGCGATCTACGATGGAGTCATGCCTCGCATGACACTTAACCCGCATGACAAGGTACTCATCGATGGACAACTCGTTGAGATAGGCGAAGACATCGCCCGACGTTTTTCCGATGGAGATCTGTTGCTCGCGCCACCGTCTTCTGGTTTATTACTGGTTCCCAAGGCTGAGTCCGATCTAGTTGGTAACTGCATAGAAGATGCACTCCGAGCCTTTAGCGAACTAAGCAATGTTGCAGAGTCTCAAATTACAGAATTCTATTCACGATTCGCTGAAAGACTTGAAGATGAAGAGGTATTCAGTGCTATCCGCGCTGCCAATGACGTTGACGTTGCAACGGCAAGTGCCACTGGCAGGTCTATTACGCGTTTGGTGCTGAGTGATTCAATGCGGCAAGACATGATTGACGCACTGCGAATTTGGGAAACGGTTGCATCGTCAAGCGTCGCACGTGAAACGGTTGTGCATGATGGTTGGTCAATTGAATCCCATAGTGCTCCGCTTGGTGTTGTGGGATTTGTGTTTGAAGGTCGACCAAATGTTTTTGCAGATGCCACTGGGGTGCTTCGCAGCCGAAATGTTTGTGTTTTCAGAATCGGAAGTGATGCCTTTGAGACGGCACAAGCGATCATGAATCTCGCGGTGATACCGAGCCTTGCTGATGCCGGTCTCCCTAACAGCGCAGTCGTGCTGTTGCCATCGAAAACACACGCCTGCGCTTGGGCGCTATTTTCGGATCGCCGGTTGGCCTTGGCGGTCGCACGGGGCAGTGGATCCTCAGTTGCCTTACTTGGCGAAATTGCTCAGATGCATGGCATACCAGCAAGTCTTCATGGAACAGGCGGAGCCTGGATGGTGGTGTCCGATGTGGCCGATCTTGACCGGTTGCGGAGTGTCGTTCAGTTTTCTCTCGATCGCAAAGTTTGCAACACGCTGAACACCGTGGTGATTACGCGCGCAAATTTAGGGAGAAATTTGCAGGCAGTCATCGATGGAGTTTCAAACGCGGCAAGCCAGCGCAAAACTCATGCGGTCCTACACATTGACGCACACGTAGGTGAAGCTCTGACCCAATTTGTCCTTCCTAACGATTGCAAGTTGGAGGAAATTGATCATCAAACTCTTGGCACGGAATGGGAGTGGGAGAACCATCCCGAAGTTTCAATCGTTGTTGTTGACAACGTTCGGGAAGCAGTTGCATTGTTCAATCGTTATTCGCCATCGTTCGTGTTGTCAGTGCTTTCTGATGATGATCAAGAAGTTGAAGATGCTTGGAGGTCGTCAAATGCACCATTCTTTGGTGATGGAATGACTCGCTGGGTTGACGGACAATATGCGTTACGCAAGCCAGAATTAGGTCTGTCTAACTGGCAGAACGGTCGCACATTTGCCCGAGGAGGAATCCTGAGTGGCGACTCGATTTTTACGGTTCGTTACCGAGTTCGCCAGATTGACGCATCTATTAAGCGTTAGCAAATGACATGTTGTCAATAAGGCGTACTCCATCAATCACAACTGCTGCAATGACGACATCGGCTGAACCGACAGTCTGCACCTGATCCATTGAGCCTGCTTGAACAATTGAGATGTATTGAACTTTGATCGTTGGGTCTTGTGCAAGAACCGAATGTACAGCGTCAATGAGTGCGCTTGATTGCATAACGCCAGATTTCCAGTTGGTGATTGCGGTAGTTAATGCTTTGGGCAAAAGTGCAGCACTTGTGCGTGCACGTTGAGAGAGAAATCTATTGCGGCTCGACAATGCCAAACCATCGGGTTCTCGTTCAGTTGCGCAGATCTCGATTGAAATGTCTGGATGCAATTGTGATGACATGTGATTGATAACGGCAACCTGCTGATAATCCTTAATTCCAAAGTATGCATGCGTTGGTTTCACGACGGAAAACAGGCGATCAACGATTGTGACCACACCAGCAAAGTGACCGGGGCGATCTGAGCCTTCAAAATGGTCGGCTGCATTTGATGGTTGAAGGAGTGTCATTATCTCGTTAGGGAACAATTGGCTTTTTAACGGCGCAAAAACAACACTGACGTTTGCGGTTGAACATAAGTTCACATCATCTGTTTGTGTTCGCGGATAATGCTGGAAGTCGTTCGCAGAACCGAATTGCAGGTCATTTACATAGATACTGACGACTACGAAATCGCACTGTGCCGACGCAGCGCGGATGAGACTGAGGTGTCCTTCATGGAGGGCTCCCATCGTGGGAACGAAACCAATGGTTTTGCCAAACGGAATGCTATTCCGCCATTCGCTGTACGAATCGAGATCAGTGAAAAGAGTGGTCATCGTCTGGCCACGATCCGTTTCGTACCTCTGCAACGAATTGCTTGCAGGCATCGACGCTGGTGGTTCGTATGTCTGCATATTTTCGAGTGAACTTCAATGTGTTTTGCGTCAAGCCCAAAATGTCATGCAGTACAAGTACCTGTCCATCGCAATCAGGTCCTGCACCTATGCCGATGGTTGGAATTGAAAGCGAATTGGTGATTTCTTTTGCCAGATCACGCGGTATTCCTTCAATAACTATTGCAAATGCACCTGAATGCTGGACTGAGTGTGCATCTTCTAACAACCGCTCACGTCCGCCCGCAACGTTGCCATCAACTCGACCCTGAACGCGATGTCCACCCATTCGGTGATAGCTCTGTGGAGTTAGACCAATATGGCCCATGACAGGAATGTCGACACGAGATATTGCAGCAATGGTGTCAAACATGGTGGTGCCACCTTCAAGCTTCACTGCCGAAGCGCCTGCCTTCACAAGTCGGATGGCGCTGCGTACGGCCTGTTCGGTATGCACCTGATACGAACCGAAAGGTAGGTCGCCAACAATCAGTGCGCGCGGATTTGCACGCGCTACCAATTTCACGTGATATTCCATTTCTTCAAGAGTGACAGGAATGGTGTTCGCAACACCTTGCACAACAGACCCAACCGAGTCACCAACGAGAATCATGTCCACACCAGACTCATCGACGATTCGCGCAAAGGTTGCGTCATAAGCGGTAATCATGGTGAGTGGTCTGCCAGATCCCTTGTTGGCGATCACCATGGGCACAGTGATGCGAGGGCGGGATAACGCTTCAGTCACAAAATCAGGCTACCGATTAGATTGCAATTCATGATTTCCATAGCCCTGCGGTTGAAGGAGCGAGTTGCGCATGCGGTTTGGGACTGGCTGTCGATTCACGGATCCATTGGTCCGAGCACCACGAGAGGTAAGCGATTTGGTGCATTTGGTCAAAACAGCATCATCTGTTTTCCTCAAACCACCATTTTTAACGAGCAATACATTCAGATCGGTGCGAACACCATGATCGGAACTCATGGTGCTTTGTCGGCTGGAATGGTTCCTGGTCAAAAATGTC
>CANKUF010000046.1 GCA_947486675.1 Acidimicrobiaceae bacterium | reverse complement strand
ACAAACAATTCCTGGCTCATGATTTTCTCCTTGGTTTTCGTTGCGCAAACAGAGTACTACGCGGACAATGAAAAAGGGCTTAATGCCCCATGCCGAGACCGCCATCAACAGGTATGACAGCACCCGGGATGTAGGCGGCGGCAGGGCTAGCGAGAAATGTCACAACGCCAGCAATTGCGTCCACGGTTCCCGTTCGACCGAGTGGAACTGCAGATGCGAGTTCTTCTAATCGCTTTTCGCCTAACGCGGCAGTCATATCGGTATCAATCGGGCCAGGTGCAACAACATTGACGGTGATTGAACGGGAGCCCAATTCGCGGGCTAGTGAACGGGCGAGTCCTACAAGACCCGCCTTACTTGCGGCGTAATTTGCCTGCCCGGCAGAACCCAATAGTGCAACAACACTGGACATCAAAATGATTCTGCCAGAACGTGCACGCAGCATGCCTTGTGTTGCGCGCTTGCAAACCCGATATGCAGCAGTGAGGTTGGCATCGATCACCGCAGCGAAATCGTCTTCGCCCATGCGCAACAGAAGTCCGTCACGCGTTATGCCTGCGTTTGAAACCAACACTTGAACGGGACCGAACTTCTCTTCAATTGCTTTGAATGCGTTGTCAACATCTTCGTTATTTGTGACATCACACTTGACTGCAAAAAATTCACCAGGAGGCGGAGATGAGTTGTAAGTAACTGCAACGTGGTCACCAAGCGCCGCGAAATGTTGGGCACAAGCCAAACCAATGCCACGCGAACCACCAGTTACTAACACCACGCGTGGTGATGTGGTTTCATTTGTCATGCTCGAAGTCCCTTTCCGTTCCAACGCAATACCGCACTTGCCGCCGTCATTCCGGCTCCAAATCCAACAACCAATACCAAGTCACCTTCGTGCAGTGTGCGACCACTCATGGGGCCACCATCTGCGGCATCGAAGAGAGCAAGCGGAATAGAAGCCGATGAGGTGTTACCCGTTTCATGCAGAACGGTGCTTGTGCGTTCCATTGGAATGCCGAGCCTGTCGCATGCAGCGCTGATGATTCGTGTATTTGCTTGGTGAGGAACGATAAGCGCAATATCTTTTGCGGTTACGCCAGCAATCTGCATTGACTTTTGAGCAGAATCGACCATGATGCGAACTGCGCGACGAAACACTTCCTTGCCGTCCATGTGAATGTTTCCACCAATTTCGGCATACAGCAATTCTTCTGCAGATCCGTCGGCATCTAAATCCCAGCCAAGCAATTGGGTTGGTCCAGTGGTGGCTTCAATAACTGCAGCGCCAGAACCATCGGCAAACAAAATCGCTGTATTGCGATCGGTCCAATCGGTAATGCGCGACAATGTGTCGGTGCCAATGAGCAAAACTTTTTTAGATCCCATCGCAATAAGTCCGTGTGCAACAACAAGCCCGTACACGAAACCAGAACATGCCGCATTGATATCGAATGCACCACATTTCAATCCCAGCAGGTTCTGAACGGTGGCAGATGTTGCCGGAACTTGGCGATCTGGAGTGGTTGTAGAGAGCACTAGCGCATCTATTTGATCAGGTGATACACCTGCCATTGCCATTGCAATTCGACCGCTTTCAACAGAGAGTTCTGCGGTGCTTCCGCCAATGTGTCGACGATGGATGCCCGTGCGTTCGCGAATCCACTCATCGGAAGTTTCCATGGTTTTTGACAAATCATCATTTGTCACGATTTTGGATGGCAGAGCCGTCCCCCAACCAGTAATGACACCACCAATGGCGTGAGCAGGAATAGTTGGCATGCGAATGAACCTTAGTGAGTTCGCAACCAGGCGATTGGCTGGTGTGCCGTGACGCGTTCTCCATCTACTGCAATGAAGTTCTGCAACATTCCAGCGAATGGCGAACGCACTTCTGATTCTCCGACGTGACCAATGATTTGTCCTACTTCAATGCGTGACTTGTTCGCGATTGATGCGTCAATTTCAAATAGGCCAGCAGCCGGCGAAACCACCATGCGCTCGACTGCAAAGAGATGTTCACCTTCGTGAACCGACCCAGGTGGCAATGTTGCTGTCGGTTGAAGCGCGTCAATCCATTCGATCAATTTGTCGAGATCATCTGGCGTAGCGACGCTGATGGATTTTGATCCTTCAATGGTTCGCTTCGCCATTCCGGTGAGAACACCACCAGGTCCCAGTTCGATAAACCCAACGATTCCAGCCTCAGCCATCGTGAGCAAACAATGTTTCCAGCGCACAGGTGAGGAAAGTTGTGCGGACAACAATGTTGACCATTCTTCGCCGTTGTCATGTGCACGAGCGTCCACGTTGCTGACAACGGGAACATCAATGTTGCGGGGTTTGGCAAGTGCAATTGCTTCACGCAAACGGTCGCGCGCACTCGTCATATACGGCGTGTGGAACGCTCCCGAAACAGGCAGAGCCATAACACGTTTTGCACCAAGAGCTTTTGCTTGCTCGCTTGCTTTCGCAACACCATCAATTGAACCTGCAATAACAATTTGTCCTGGTGCGTTGAAGTTGGCTACCCATACATCGCTGTCTGCAAGACGACATGCAGTTTCAACTTCATCGTCATCGAGACCAAGAACCGCTGCCATTGTTCCTGGCGATTCAATTCCTGCATCGTGCATCGCATCCGCTCTGGCGACAACAAGCCGAATACCTTCGTCGAAACCAAGAGCGCCAGTCGCAGCAAGCGCCGTGTACTCACCAAGGCTGTGGCCAGCGCACAAGCTCGGTTCGATGCCAAGTCGCTCTACGGCATCGAGCACCATAAGAGAGGACACGAAAGTGGTCAGCTGAGCGTTGCGTGTGTCCTTCAATTCCTCGGCGTCAGCATCGAGGAGGAGCCTGCCAACGTCACGACCCGAAATATCGGATGCTTCCGTCACGAGTTCCCAGCTGTCGTGGCCAACCCACGGCTGGCCCATACCGGGGCGCTGTGAACCCTGACCTGGAAAGGTGAACGCAAGCATGTCGGGGACAAGCGTAGAACTTCCAAGGGCTCGGTACGCTGTTTCCCACTTCACTCAAGCCCGAGTGGCGGAATGGCAGACGCGACGGACTCAAAATCCGTTATTCGAAAGGGTGTGTGGGTTCAACTCCCACCTCGGGCACCAACATGGACACTCCTACACTCGCTGATGTGAACATTCGCGGAGTTGCCCAAAGACTCATTGAAAAGCGGCTTCGCCGAAATTCTGAGAACTTGAAGCAACTTCAGATCGAACTCACGCTGTTAGATGAGCAGCTCGCTGCATTGAGTGATGACGCCAATGATAAAGAAATGCGCAGCCTTGTCTCCGAAACACCGCTTGCTTTGCACGAATTTCGAGATGCGCAAAAACATGTAGACGCATTGCAGGATCAACGCGCTTATCTCGTTCGCGCAATTGCAGAGCAAAAGCAAAACCAAGATGATCTCTTGGACAAATTGGGAACCAACTGATGGCAAACCCAATTCGAATTGTCGTTGCCGAAGATGAAGCCATCATTCGTTTAGATCTTGTTGAGACTCTGCAAGAAGAAGGATATGTCGTTGTGGCTGATACCGGCCGAGGCGACACCGCAATTGAACTTGTTCGCGAGCACAAGCCCGACGTTGCAATCTTCGATATCAAAATGCCAGGACTCGATGGTCTTGCCGCTGCTCGAGTGGTGTCTGCTGAAAAGATTTGTCCTGTGGTCATGCTGACTGCATTCAGCCAACGTGAAGTGATTGAGCAAGCACGCGATGCTGGCGCATTGGCATACCTAGTCAAGCCATTTCAGAAAACTGATTTAGTTCCTGCAATTGAGCTAGCCATCGGCCGATTCGCAGAAATGAAATTGCTCAGCGGTGAGCGTGATGCCTTAGACGAACAATTGCAATTGCGAAAGGTGCTTGACCGCGCCAAAGGCGTGTTGATTGATTCATTCTCCATGACCGAGCAGGCAGCCTTTGATTTCATCCAAAAAGGGGCAATGTCAACTCGCTCCAGAATGAAAGATGTCGCTCAACGGGTGATTGACGGCGAACTCACACCAAATTCGTGATATTCATAACGCTATGAAATTGATGGCGCTCGATGGCAACTCTCTGGCATATCGCGCTTTCTTCGCACTACCTACCGACATGGCCACTGCGGGTGGGCAAGTAACGAATTCTGTGTATGGCTTTTGCACCATGTTGAACACGTTGGTGAAAGACCATAAACCAGACGGTGTCATTGTGGTGTTCGATAGGCGAGAGAAGACCTTCAGGCACGAAGCGGTTCCCGAGTACAAGGCTCAACGAGAGCAGCAGCCTGACATTTTGTATCAGCAGCTCGACATCATCAAAGAACTGCTTGTCTCTTTTGGAATTCCGGTCATCGATGCTGCAGGGTTCGAAGGTGATGACCTGATTGCAACGATTGCGACTCATGCAGAAGAACGTGGCGCAGAGTTGATCGTGGTTACGGGAGATCGCGATAGTTACCAACTTGTCAAGGATCCACTCATTCGTGTGTTGTACAACAAACGAGGTGTGAGCGACTACGCGCTGTACAACGAGGCAGGCATCGTTGAACGCACCGGCGTCACCCCAGATCAGTACCCCGACTATGCGGCATTACGTGGTGACCCCAGCGACAACCTCGAAGGCGTGCCCGGTGTCGGAGAAAAGACGGCCGCAAAACTGATTAATCAATACGGCACGCTCGAGGCAATCTTTGATGCAGCAGATGCACAAACTCCCAAGTTGAAGGAATCGCTGCATGCGAGTCGCGAGCGAGTAACTCGCAACGCGAAAATCATGGTGCTCAGGCGTGATGCGCCTCTTGGCATAGATGTGTTGGAGTCTGTTCCCAAACCAGATTTACCAGCGCTGCAAAAATGGTTTGAAACCCTGGAATTCAAATCGATGCTCGCTCGCACCAAAGATGCATTCGGTCGGTTCATCACTGAGGTTCCAGGACAATCGGTAGAACAAGTGGTTCAACAAGATTCAGCCGCACTAGAGGTGACAACAACAGTTGCAAAGAACGCCGTTGAGACAATTGCAGCATTGGATAAGGCCGATGGCAAAAATGGAATCGTCCTTTCCCCGGGCTGGTTGAACGAAAACCAACGCGAACTCGACGGCATTGCGATCGTGGTCGATGAATCTAAAAACGGTGTCGTCTGGATTCAGGCAGCAATCGTGCTCGACAATGCGGTACTTGCAAGGTTCGCAAAAACAGACTGCATTTCTGGTCATCACGTAAAGCCGATGTTGCGCTGGTTCCTAGAACGCAATGTTGACGTTCCAAAAATTGGATTCGACACTGCAATCGCTGCATATTTGCTGGAGCCCGCACAGTCGAAGTTGGAAGCACACGAGGTGTTGGCTCGATATACGGAAGATCGAATTGCGGCTCGTTCCGACAACTCAACTGACGATGGTCAATTGAGTTTTGACGCACAAGTTTCCAACTCATCGTCTGACGCATCCAACATTGCTGTCGCAGTAGCACGAGTTATTCCCGCCTTGTCTCGCGAAATTGCTCATCAGGGTGTTGGCGAACTGTTCAACGATGTGGAATTACCACTCATTCGGGTATTGGCCAAGATGGAACATGTTGGTGTGCTCGTCGACAAGAAACAATTGACCATGATTAATGAGCATTTGGTCAAAGAGACAAAGCGCTTGACAGTGGTGCTTCACGAATTGGCGGGGAAGTCGTTCAATCTCAATTCACCCACCCAGTTGCGCCAGATTCTTTACGAAGATAAACAGCTTTCTCCTGGTAAGAAGACGAAAACAGGATTCAGCACCGATGCTGCGACGCTTGAGAAGATTCGAGATCAGTGGCCAGAATTCATTGATCAGCTGTTGGAATACCGAGAATTCGAAAAACTACGCGGAACCTATGGTCAGGGCTTGCTCGACGCCATCCAAGTTGATGGTCGTATTCACGCAACGTTTAATCAAACAGTTGCACGTACTGGACGATTAAGCAGCGACGCACCGAACCTGCACAACATTCCTATTAGGTCCGAAGAAGGAAAGGTGTTTCGCACCGCCTTTGTGCCACGTGAAGGCTGCGTCTTCATGGTTGCGGACTACAACCAAATTGAGCTTCGCTGTATTGCGCATTTAGCCAATGATCCTGGATTGATTGATGCCTTTACCCGCGGTATCGATATTCATAGCGCAACG
>CANKUF010000045.1 GCA_947486675.1 Acidimicrobiaceae bacterium | reverse complement strand
GCTGCAGAACGCACATCGGACAAGTTGTGGCAGTTGCCTCTTGAGCGCGAGTATCGCTCAGCACTTGATTCCTATGTTGCCGACATGAAAAATGTTGGTGGAGAAGCTGGTGCTATTACCGCAGCATTGTTCTTGGAAGAATTTGTTGGTGACACCACATGGGCACACATCGATATTGCTGGCCCAATGTGGACAGACAGCGATAATGGCTGGTTGCAAAAGGGTATGACGGGTTACGGAACTCGTTTGCTCATTGATGCAGCGCTGAACTTCCGCCGACCAGGTCGCGCATAGTTATTCGTCGGGCGGTGAAAGCCGCTCGGCGTTAATCCTTTTGCGTGCCCACTTTGATGTCGCGGAATGGCGACTTCGAGTCGATACCAACATCTTTAGGCAACCCAAGTACGCGTTCGCCAACGATGTTGCGCATCACTTCATCTGAACCACCGGCAATTCGCATGCCCGGCGCACCGAGAAGCAATTGACTCCAGGCATACGTTCCCCATTCGCCAGTATCAACAACAAGTTTTGCGCCAAGCACATGAGCAACAAGATCGTTCATTTTCTTCTGATTGTTCACGAGCGCCATTTTTCCAATGGACATTTCTGGTCCAGGCATTTGGCCGGCACGCATTTTGTCGGTGGCGCGCTGGCTGGTGTAACCGGCAACTTTGGTGTTGATGTACAAGTCAGCGAGCATTTCGCGAACGATTGGGTCGCTGTCTAGTTCGTAGTGGCGAATCATTTCAAGCAGGCGGGTGTACATGGTGTTTTCACCGCTGTCGGCAGAACCAATTGACGCACGTTCGTTCATCAGTGTGGTGAGTGCAACATTCCAGCCGTTGTTTTCATCGCCTAAGCGATGATCGTCGGCAACACGCACTTCGTTGAAGAACACTTCGTTGAAACTTGCACCACCGGTCATTTGGCGAAGCGGACGAATTTCTACACCAGGTGCGCGCATGTCAACGATGAAGCACGTGAGACCTTTGTGTTTCGACAAACCTGTATCGCTACGGCAAATGATTTCGCCAATGTCGCTGAACTGTGCGCCTGATGTCCACACCTTTTGACCAGTGATGATCCACTCATCGCCATCTTTTTCAGCCTTGGCTTGCACTGATGCAAGGTCGCTACCAGCGCCTGGTTCGGAGAATAACTGGCAACCCACAATGTCGGCTCGCCACATTTTCCGCAGGTACAAGTCGCGCGCTTTTTGCGAAGCGTGGGCAAGAATCGTTGGTGCAACCATTCCTAAACCAATTTGGAAGGCTCCGAGTGGCGCTGTTTTGTATTCGCGCTCGACCTGGTTGTACGCGCGTTCGTGGGCAACGGTCAGACCTGCGCCACCGTATTCAGTTGGTCCGGTTATCCATGCGAAGCCATTGTCGAAACGTTTTGCTTGCCATGCCTTGGCACGACGGAGCATTTCTTCTTCGGCATCCTTTGAACGTTCCTCAAACATGGACACGTTGTCAGTGCCTTCGCCCCACACGAACTTCTTGCGTACTTCCTTTTTCTCAGCGTTGGCATCAAGGAAAACACGGGCTTTGGCTGCGTACTCTTCAACAGAAATCTGTTCAGTCATAGCCCCAACGGTAGTTGGCGGGGTCGGGCTTGGCGAAGGCCAGCCAACTAGTCTTTGGGGCATGGGTCAGCCAGTTTCCGTTACGCAGAAGCCTTCAATTACGCCTGGTCGGGTTCGCTTTGAACTCAACCGCTCGCTCACCGGCCAAGGGCACGAGCGCTACACGGCCGTCGTTGCATCGCGAACAGGCAAGCCATCAGACGTGTTGGCCAACCGCTTTTTTGAAACCGGGAATGTGAGCGCAGTGCATGTGTACGGCAACATGATCACGGTCGATGTCAAACCTGGATCAAGTAGCGATTCGCTGATCAAAGTTGTTGAAGATTTGTACCAGTACTGGACACCAGGAAAAGTGCCGCCGTCCGAAGAAGAACTCATGGCCCAAGCACCAAAGAGCGAAGCGCCAGCTGCAGCACCTTCGGCCGATGGAAGCCCTGCAGTAAGCAGCGCTGCCAGCAAAATTCCTGCAGCACTATTGGCACGAAGCCAGGCAGCGCTTGCCAAAGCCCGCGCAAACCAAGGCTAAGTTACGCAAACTCTCGCCAGTCGTGTGAAGATTCACAGCGATGGTTGATGTAGACATCTCGCTTCACGATGTAGCCGAAGCGCTGCATGTGCATTACATGACGGCGTATCGCTATGTGCGCGAAGGGTTGCTGCCAGGGCACAAAGTTGGACGCAGTTGGTGCGTGCGCAAGAGCGATTTGGATCAGTTCCAAAAAGGCAATGGATTATCTGCCGTTACTGAAGACGGAAAGCGCAAGCAGGCGCCATGGGGTGAGCGTCTTGAGGCGCGTTTGATTGAAGGCGACGAGCGCGGTGCACTTGAAGTATTTGAAGCGGTATTGCGCGCTGGCCATGATCTTGAGTATCTGTATTTACATGTGTTGAGTCCAGCACTCATTGCAATTGGTTATCGATGGGAACAAGGCGAACTCGAAATTTTTGTTGAGCATCGTGCGAGCAACATTGCGATGCGCTTGATGTCTCAAGTTGGTTCACGTTTTGCGCGACGCGGTGTTTCTAAGGGCGTCATCATCATGGGTGCTCCTGCGGGTGAAGAACACGCACTCGCAATAGCCATGCTTGCGGATTTGGTGCGTAGCCAAGGATGGGATGTGCATGACCTTGGGGGCAACATGCCCGCCGGAAGCTTTGCGCAAGCAGTGCAACAGAGCAATGACGTTGTTGCAGTGTGCGTTGGAGTGACAGTTGAAGGTTCGATACCTGCTGCGAAAGAAACGGTTGCTGCACTGAAGAGTTCGTGCCCAGACGTTCCTGTATACGTTGGCGGTGCAGCAATTCGCGGAGACGATCATGTGCGCGTGCTGGGAGCCGATCACTGGGCTGGCAATGTTTCTTCGCTGATTGATTCGTTGAATCAGCACGCACGTCGTAAATAGCCCGTAGTTACTCGCTATTTTGCGGCATTACCGCGGCCAGACAACTACGAACATATGTTCGCTACAGTGAGGGCATGTTCGAGCCGTTGCCCACATTGCCTGTTCCGCCAGAGTTGCGCGTCATGTTTCCCGAAGGCGGATTAGTGCGTGGTCGCACGGTGTTGTGTAGTGGCGACGCTGCAGTAGCCATGGCGTTACGCGTTGTTTCAAGTGCAACACAAGCAGGTTCATGGTTGGGCATTGTTGGTGTGCACAACGTTGGCGTGCAGGCAGCAAGCGAACACGGTGTGGCTTTGCAGCGCGTGGTGTTTGTACAACCAGCAAGCAGTCGCAGCGAATGGGTGGGCACTGTTGCAGCTGCAGCAGATGGTTTCGATGTGCTGATGCTCGAAGTTCCTCGCGGCATAACTGAGGCCGATGCGCGGCGTGTGCAAACACGTATTCAGGCCAGGCGAAATGCATTGGTGCTCATTGGCACAACGCATCAGTCGGCTGTGCAATCGGTGTTTCAACCCGATGTCATTATGAATACCGCTACAACTAAGTGGCACGGCATTGAACGCGGCGCAGGTCATGTGCAAGGTCGCGATGTGCAGGTTGCGGTAAGCGGTAGGCGAGTGCCTAAAGCACGGCAACACTCGTTGCACTTTGTTGGCTAATGCCCGCGATGAACACTGAATCAACGCGCGTCGCTGTTGTTGCGTGCCCCGACTGGCAGGCCGTTGCTGCGCAGTGCGACTTGCATGCACGTGGTCAGGTGTTTGATGCGGTGGCGGTGCTGCATGCACAGCGAGTGATTGCCCGCACAGCTGCAGCCGCCGAACAAGGTGTACAGGTGGGTATGCGTAAACGCGAAGCCCAGGCAACATGCCCAAATATGCATATTGCGGCACATAACCCAGAGCGCGATCGACTCATGTTTGAGCCCGTGGTACATGCCATTGCCGAGCTTGTTCCACTCGTTGAAGTGAGCATGCCAGGTGTTGTTGTGTTGGCTACGCGTGGCCCTTCGCGTTATGTAGGTGGCGATGACGCGCTTGCGCAGCGACTTACTGTCATTGCCGAAACTGCACTGCGCAAGTTGGCGCAAGGTCAACGCATTCCATTTGGCGTGGGTATTGCCGATGGTCGGCTGACTGCAATGATCGCCGCGCGCAGTGCGGCATCTGTTGGAGCGCCACGAGTTGTTGCGCCGAATGAAAGTGCACAATGTTTGGCAGTGCTTCCGGTATCGGTACTTGCAGACTTCGCCGAAATTGATCGCAATGTGGTGTCGTTATTGCAGCGCCTAGGGCTTGCCCACCTTGGCAACATTGCCGAAATTCAACCATCCATTTTGGTTGGGCGTTTTGGTCCTGTTGGAAATGAAATGCAACGGCTTGCGCGAGGTCTTGATAGACACCCACCAATTGTTGTTGCGCCTCCACCCGAGCGAGCAAGTACGCATCGATTCGAGATGCCAGTAGAAGACGTGAATGTTGTCGTGCTTACTGCGCGTGAAGTTGCAGATCAGTTGGTTATGCACTTAAGCGATCACGGTGCAAGTTGTGTTCGTTTGCATATTTCGTTGCACACCGATCACGGCGAGCAAAACGATCGCGTGTGGTATCAGCCTGAAGGACTTACTGCTGCCGCCATGGCCGAGCGAGTGCGCTGGCAATTGGATGCATGGATAGCCAGCCGAGGGGTCACGAGCGGGGTGGTGTTGTTCCGGCTTTCTCCAATGGGGCTAAGGGCCAGGGAGGGTCGCCAACTGGGTTTATGGGGCGACAGCACCCAGGCCGACGAGTGGGCATCGCGGGCCATCGAGCGCCTCACCGCCATGCTCGGGGCAGAGTCGGTTCGTGTTCCCGAGTGGCGTGGTGGTCGAGACCCAGCCGAAGTATTTGAGCTTACATCTGCACAAGTTGTCGATGTTGAACGTCGAGCGTTGTCGCAAGTAGTAACAGAAACGTGTTGGAACGGTGCGCTGCCAACTCCGTCTCCATCTGTTGTGTATGACGACCCACTACTAGTACTGGTACGTGATGCAGATGGAAATGATGTAACGGTAAGTGGAAGACATGAGTTAAGTGCAGAACCAACTGTTGTGGTGTTGCAACAACATCGTTACAACGTGTTGTCATGGGCTGGTCCGTGGCCAGTAGAGGAGCGGTGGTGGGACACTTCACGACAGCGCAGAATGGTGAGAATGCAGCTTGTGGTCAGTCGTAATGACACTGCAATAACTACGCGAGCCCTTGTGGTTGTACGGGAACACGGGCAGTGGTGGGTTGTTGCTCGCTACGGATGAATATTTTTCACCTAATCCCGATAGATTTTCTACGTCATGAATGTGAAGGCAAATACCAAATCTGATGCACAACTTGTGCAAGAACTGTGTGCACAGTTCAGTGCTGCCATTCCATGCGACGAACGTGAACGCGAATCGGTAACAAAATTTCTTGACATTGCGCCAACGTTGGTGAAACCCTTTGATGAATTTTCCGATCCAACGCACATCACAGGATCAGGAATTGTTGTTGGCGACCGCGGCGTAGTGCTGCACTTACACAAGCGACTCAACATGTGGTTGCAACCAGGCGGACACATTGATGCTGGCGAAACACCGGCAGAGGGAGCCCTGCGCGAAGCGAGGGAAGAAACTGGTCTCGACGTAGTGCACCCCTCAACTGGCCCGTGGCTGGTGCACCTAGACGTGCACCCTGGCCCGCGTGGCCACACCCACCTCGACTTGCGCTACCTGATGTACGCACCCGATGCCGATCCGGCCCCTGGTGCCGACGAAAGCCAGGACGTGCGCTGGTTTGAGTGGGACACAGCAATCGACATGTCTGACGCAGGCCTTGCTGGCTGCCTGCGCGCTGTTCGCCGTCTACTGTAAACACAGTCTAAAAGCGAACATATGTTCGCTACCCTGAGGGCATGGCCAATGTTGCGTATTCGGAGTTGCATTGCCGTTCCAACTTTTCATTTTTACAAGGTGCATCACATCCAGAACAGTTAGTTGAACAAGCAGTTGCACTTGAGTTGCAGTCACTTGCACTTACCGATCGCAACGGGTTGTACGGCATCGTTCGTTTTGCACAAACTGCTCGTGCACTCGGACTGCCAACGGTGTTTGGTGCAGAGTTGCAATGCAGTGTTGGCGAAGCAGTGGGCGACATTGTGGTGATCGCACGCAATCCGCGAGGGTATGCACATTTGTCGAGTGCAATTAGTGCGGGGCAACTTGCTGGCAGCAAAGAACACCCAGTATTTGGTATCGAACAACTGGCTGAGTTCTCGGTGGGCGACTGGTGGGTGCTTACTG
>CANKUF010000044.1 GCA_947486675.1 Acidimicrobiaceae bacterium | reverse complement strand
CGCAGTGCGTCCAATTGATTGCGAATGAACAGAGCAAATTGTGCGCGACCGGTGTTGGTTAAGTGAACGTCGTCTTTGAACCAACGACCCTGCGTTGGGTCACTACTTGCCGCATTCCAATCCAACACCGACACGTTGGGGTAGCTGTTTGCAGCATTAGCAAGTACCGCATTCGACAACGCGTAGTTGCGCGAAGCGCGACGCGTTGACAAGTTAACAAACACCACGCGTTGAATTCCGCGCGCGTTCAGCGCATTCACCACTTGGTCAACGTCGGCCTGCAAGGTATTCGGGTCGTCGTTGTAGCCAAGTTGGATGATGGCAATGTTTGGGTACTGCTCGGGAGTAAGTGAATTGATAATTGCCGGTGCATCGGGAAGTCCGCTTGCAGCAGCAACACAACTTGGTCCAACCATGCAACGGTTGGTAAGTGCTTGGTAATTCATGGACGGATATGAAGGCGTCACTACTGCGCTGAATTCTGCCTTCATGCTTTCGCCTACTGAATCACCAATAAACAGGAACGATCCAACAGGTGCAGCATCAAACGGAGCACCAACAACGCTCGTTGTTTCAAACCATGGCGCAGGAATATCGAACGTGGTCTTGAATGCCCATCCCGTTACGGTCACACTGCCAGCAGTGCCGTTAATGGTGACCGAAGTGGCATATCCGTTCCAGTCGCCACCAAGACCATCGTGATTCGTGACTACCGAAGTGAGCGTGCCAACTGCTGGGTACTTGGCCTGAATTGCCGCCGCAGAAAACACACGCGTCCATACCAGTAGTGAGTTCACCGGGTCGCTTGCCAAATCGCCAGGGTCTGCTTGGGCAGGGAAGGTGCCGCCCGCGGTTCGACCGCCGTTACTAGATGTGAATTCGGTGCGTGATGGCAGGCCTTTTGGCGTCAGCACCACCACGCCGGCTGTTTCGGCAATTGCCTGATCGGTGTACGGGTGTTCGAGTGCGGTGGGGTTTGCGTTTATCGATTCGCGCAACAGTGCGCCGCCATACACCTGACAATCTTGCGAATCGCACGTGCGTGCAAGCCCTGCGTATCGGTTCTCTGTTGCCGAATATGAACGAGCCGCAACTGCCTGTGCGCGCAATGCATTCATTCCTGCGCCACCTGCAGCAGCACCCCATTCGGCGGGAGATTCACGAGGCACTACGCCACGTAAGTAACTTTCAATGGACGTTGCATTGATGGTGCGGTTTTCTCCGCGCGAATTATTCACTGCGCGTACTTCGCCGCGGTAGTAGCGCACCTTAAATTTTGTTGTTCCTGTTCGTGGTTCGCACAAACCAATGAGTTGCGTTGGATCTGCTGCTGGGTCCGCGCCAACTGTGGTGGTAAACGAAGCAACGTTTTGCACATCGCCAATGAGTGTGAAACCTTCAGCGCCTGGGTCGGCTGCTGCGGTTGCACAGCGACGCTCCTGTGTGCCCCACACGCGATACACGCGGTTGGCAACTTCACGGGCAACGAGAGAACCCCAGGTGCGTCCTGGCGTTGGGTCTTGCAGGAATACTGCATTGTTGCCATCGGAAATGGCTGCGGTCTGCGCGTTGTTCATGGCGCTCAACCATGTGGTCATTTCTTGACCAGGGTCGGGCAACGCACCAAGCGTGTTTCCGGTTGCGCCGCCGTAATAGAAATTGAGAATTGCATCCCATGACCAGCCGTACACCGTTGCGTAGCCGTACGAACCGTATTGACTCATTCCACGCCCGTGTCCGTAGCCGCGGCCTTCAATCTGAATAGCAATCGGTAACTGACCGTCTTCAGCCTGAACAGGAGCGACAAGCGTCGACAACAGCGTGGCGCTGCTCACGAGAACGCAAAGAACTGCAGAAAATTTGTGGGGGACGCGCATGGTGAGAAATCTCCTCAATGGCTTCTGTTCAGTCTACCGATAGGTATCGGCAGGGTGAGGTCACCCTTGAGCGTTATTTACGCGGTTTCGCTGGCTGCGGGCAGCACATCACGTTGTTGCACCACTACGCCAATTAACACGAGAGACATCCCGAGCAAATCAATCAAGGTTGGTGTTTGATCAAGAAAGAAAAATCCGAACACCACTGCAGTGACGGGGAGTAGTGCGAGCAGCACAGAAAATCTGCGCACGGGAATTTTGCGCATGATTGATTGTTCGATTCCATAGCCAAGCGCATTTGAAAACAGGCCCACCAATAAACAAGCAAAAAGAATTGACGGCGAACTCCACGCCGGCCCGCTGTTTGCGGCACCAAACGGAGCAATAACGACGGCACCAATTGCAAGTCCAACGCCAAGCCCAGAAACACCGCGGTTTAATTGCGCAACCTTGGAACCAATCACGATGTAAGCGCCCCAACATGCAGAGGCAAGGAAGATGTACAACAGGCCAAGTGGTTCATTGCCAAGCTCGAAACCCGACAGCACCAGCACGCCAACGGTGGCCAGTGCCAGTGCAAGCGCATTGCGACGCGACTTGGTTTGGAAAGCAGCAACGCAAATTGGCCCAATGAATTCAATGGCCACACCTTTGCCTAAATCCAAACGATCGATAGCCAAATAGAACGTCAGGTTCATGAGTGCAACTGAAATTCCAAAGGCTGCTGCAGAAATCAGTTCGCTACGTGACCACTTACCTTGGCGAATCAGTCGTGGTGCAGAAAAGATGATCAGAATTAATGAAGCGGCAATAACGCGTAGCCACGCAACGCTTTCTGGCGCCACGCGATCGAACAAGCGAAATGCAATGACAGCGCCGATGTATTGCGCACTGGCAGAACAAATGAAAAACAACTCAGGTGGTAAACCACCAACGCGTGTACTCAGCGATGTTTGCCCGACAGAAGGCGAATTGTTGCTCAATCGAAAAGTTCAGGGTCTGATGCGCAAATTTCTTGGAACAGCGGTTGAAACTGGAACCAACCAGCTTCGGCAAAACCCGTGAGCTGCTGGGTATACGTGGCCGCTTCATGTGAAATGAGTTTCGGCGTGCCTGCTGCTTCTGCAAGAAGTTGTGCTTGGCAACTGCGGTCCATGGTGATGAACCAAAACGCTGCGGCTTCAACCGTGGTGCCAACAGTGAACAGTCCATGATTCTGGTGAATGGCTGCTTTGCCGGTTGGAAACAGTGAAGCGAATTCTTCGCCAGCAGCAACTTCAAATACAACTTTGCCGCCTTGTTCGGTGATAACGGTGTGGTCGTCGTAGAAAATGCAAGCGTCTTGTGTAATTGGGTCAAGCTTGCGACCAAGTGAAGACCATGCCTTGCCGTATGTGGAGTGTGCATGTGCAGCACCAATCACATCTGGTCGTGCTTTGTGAATTGCTGCGTGCAATACAAACGCTGCACGGTTCACAGGTTGCGTTCCGTACACCACTTCGCCGTCATGGTTCACCAAAATGAGGTCGCTGGTTTTCATGTGACGGAAACTCTTGCCAAATGGGTTCACCCAAAAGCAGTCCGTAAATTCTGGGTCACGTGCAGTGATGTGTCCGGCAACGCCTTCGCCGTAACCAAGTCGACCAAATACGCGAAGCGCGGCGGCAAGGCCAACCTTGCGGGCACGTCGCTCGTCTTCGAAGTTGTCATAGGTTGGTCGTCCAATGGATGCCACTTCTCGTGGCATCAACTTCACTCCATCAATCCTGCGGGTGTCTTCATGGGTTGCGGTCATATGTAGAGGCTAGCCATGCGACAATTTGGGCTCAATCTCGTAACCTAGACCCATGGCTGAAACCCCTCAAGAGCGCCAGACCGACTCCGGCATCACCATTAATCCGTTGTACACGGCGGAAACGCTGGGCGCCTTCGACCCTGCAACCGCACTTGGCGATCCTGGTCAACAGCCCTACACCCGCGGCGTTTACCCAACCATGCACCGCGACCGCTTGTGGACCATGCGCCAATACGCGGGCTTCGGAAGTGCAGCCGACACGAACCAACGCTTTAAGTTTTTGCTGGAGGCTGGTCAAACAGGACTGAGTTGTGCCTTCGACTTGCCAACACAAATGGGTTACGACAGCGATCACGCACGTTCGGCTGGCGAAGTAGGAAAAGTTGGCGTTGCTATTGACTCACTCGATGACATGCGCACGCTGCTTGCCGATTTGCCGCTCGACAAAGTAACCACATCAATGACCATCAACTCAACGGCAGCAATCTTGTTGTTGATGTATGAGTTGGTTGCAGAAGAGCGTGGCGTGCCAAGCACGGCAATTAGCGGAACCATTCAAAATGACTTGCTAAAGGAATACATTGCGCGCGGAACATACGTGTACCCGCCAAAGCCTTCAATGCGCATCATCACCAACATTTTTGAATACTGCTCAAAGAATGTTCCGAAGTGGAACACCATTTCAATTTCCGGCTATCACATTCGCGAAGCGGGAAGCACGGCAGTACAAGAACTCGCATTCACATTGTCAAACGCCATTGCATATGTGCAAGCAGCAATTGATGCCGGTCTCGATGTGGACGACATTGGTCCACGCCTCAGCTTCTTCTGGAACGGTCACAACAACTTCTTCGAAGAAGTAGCAAAGTTCCGCGCCAGCCGCCGCATGTGGCACGACATCATGACCAATCGTTTTGGTGCCAAGAAGGAAGCAAGCAAACTGATGCGCTTCCATACACAAACTGGTGGTTCAACGCTTACTGCTCAGCAACCGCTGAACAACGTGGTGCGCGTGGCCGTGCAAAGCATGGCTGCAGTATTGGGTGGAACACAAAGTTTGCACACCAACGGTTACGACGAAGCCCTTAGTCTGCCAACCGAAGAAGCAGCGCGCATTGCATTGCGTACGCAGCAAATCATTGGTTATGAAAGCGGAGTCACCGACACACCAGACCCACTTGCGGGTTCGTACTTTGTTGAGTCGTTGACGAATGAAGTTGAGCGTCTGGCATACGAATACATTGCACGCATCGACGAAATGGGCGGGGCAGTGCAGGCCATTGAAGCCGGCTTCCAAATGGACGAAATTGAAGAAGCCGCGTACAGCTACACGAAGTCAATCGATGATCAGTCACGTGTGTTGGTTGGTGTTAACAAGTTCACGGTTGACAACGAACCAGAGCCAAAAATTACACCGCCAATTCCTGGTTTGGAACAAGGTCAGGTGGACCGTCTTGCGAAGTACAAAGCCAACCGCGACACGGCGTTGGTTGCAGCAAAACTCGAAGCCTTGCGCGAAGTCGCAAAGGGCACGGGCAACGTATTGCACCCAATGAAAGAAGCCTTGCGAGCCAGTGCAACACTTGGCGAAGTAAGCGACGCATTGCGCGACGTGTTCGGTGTGTACCGCCCAGGCTGATCTCTACAAGTTATTTTGCTTGGCAACTTGCACCATGATGGCGTCAAAGTCGCATGACTCAAGTTGGTTGGTGTAGCCGAAAAGGGCACTGAATCCGTATCCAACTATTTGCTCGCCAGTACTGACGAGTGAAATGAGTCCGCGATCAATGTCGGGAAACGACATTGCCATTGCGTCTTCTTGCTCGGCAACCACTTTGCGCAATTCCTTGTGTGTCTTCTTGTGATGCCGCGTGGCAATGATGCATTCTTGGCGGAATCTCAGCCATACAGTTCGCTCTGGGTACAACGCAAAGTCAAATGCATCGGTTAGGCCAAAGTTTTGCTCGTGCGCCGCCGCGGCGGTTCGCTTTGCTTCAAGGGTTTGACGTTGAGTGAGGTGCATCAGTTCGCGCACTGCGTCGCTCATGAGGGCTTCTTTATCGGGATAGAAATTGTAAATAGAGCCGCTCGTTACCTGAGATTTACGCGCAATGCGAGAAATGGTTGCGCTGGTGAATCCGGTTTTGCTCATTACTTCTGCAGTTGCATTAATCAGCGCGTCGCGCAAGGGAACTTCGGTATTGGATTGGGAGAGTGCTGGCCCTAGTCGCTTGCGTGGCGTTTTCATTGGTGTCGCCGCATGTATTGCGCTGCGAATGTTTTCCGAAATGATGGACATTCCGGCATTAGTTCCCGTGATGAATGATCGCAATGCCGAGCCGACAGCAATTGATGCTCCCAGCGCTACGCCTGCTTTCTTAATTGCAGTATTGCGTTGGTGCAGCCCAGCGTCACTCAGCCAAGTGCTGATGTGAGGAATAACTACTTCGCCAACAACTTCATTGCGTTGAGCAACCACCAAAAATTCGGCACCAAGCGAAACAATGCGCGATGGTTTTTCCAGCTGGCTAACAATCTGGGTTTTCTCCGTTATGGAGGTTGCTGAATTGATAGCGGAAATGGTGTCGACAACATATGTTTGGAACTCTGGGGCTACGACATTTTCCCACAGGGCGATCAGCATTTCATCACTGTTTTCAAAGCGACTGTATACAGCTCCCGTAGTGAGACCCGCGCGCTTTGCAACTGAGCTTGCAACGATTCCGTCTAATCCGTTGGCAATACATTCTTGAGTAATTGCTTTAAGGACAGCTGCGGC
>CANKUF010000043.1 GCA_947486675.1 Acidimicrobiaceae bacterium | reverse complement strand
CTCGCGACATCATTGGCCTCTTTCATTTGTTATATTGATAACTATCAATATAACAAAGACACCTCAGCAGAAGCGATTTACTGCCACCCCAAAAGATTGCTGCGGCCCCGTTTCAGACACCGCACTCACATCGTCACAGGCTGCAGGTCTGGCGCTCGGTTTTGCAGCATTGTCCGACCCCATTCGCCTCAAACTCTTTAGTTTGATTGCCGCATCTCCAAACACCGAGACATGCGCGTGCAATCTGGTGAAGCCAACAGGTCGATCACAGCCAACGGTGAGTCACCACCTCAAAGTTCTTCGCGAGGCCGGGTTACTCCTGAGCGAGAAGCGCGGCACGTGGGTGTGGTATCGCGTAAATCACGAACGACTGAATGAACTCCGCGTACTGCTGGCCTAAGGCTTGAAGCCGGGGTCACTCGGCCAGTTCGGCTGAAACAAATGCCATTGTTCTGGTGCCCGACGAATGAGACCCTCTACTTCAATCATCAGCAGCTGCGTGATGCGCGCAACATCTTCGCGCAGACTCCCCTGACGTTCAACAGGAATTGGTGGACGAACCACCGTGTGGTGTCCATCGGACTTGCGAGTGAAATACGTTGCCAACGGCAACAGTGCAGCGCCAGTGCGCAAAGCAAAGAACGCTGGACCTGCAGGAACGGTTGTTCGCTCTCCAAAGAACTCGACTTCAACGCCAGACCGAACACCATCGCGTGGGATATCACGATCACACAACAATGAAACAACTTGATTGTCCTTTAACGCTGCACTCACCCGAAGCCCAGCGTTGTCATCGAGCGGAATGACGTTCACTCCGACTCTGCTGCGCATATCGCGAAACCATTCAAACAGTTCGTCATTGTCTAAGCGTTCGACAACTGCTGTAAGCCCGTGACCCTGATCAACAAGCCAACGACCGGCCCATTCCCATCCACCAAGATGTGGAAGACCAAGCACAACACCCTTGCCATCAGCAATACCTTTTTCAATATGTTCAAAACCATCGACGGTGTGGCCGGCCTGAATTTGCTTCTTCGACAACGTTCCTAATCGAAACGTCTCTAAGTAATACCGCGTATAACTCTGAAACGATTCCTGCACGGCTTGTCGCAATGCGAATCCACGAAGCGAAGGGTTTACGCGCTGCAGATGCCGTTCGATCATTTCCCGCTTATCGCGAAAACCCAAAGCAAGCGGTGCACCGAGCGCGAGCGAAGTGCCTAACGCAAGTGGAGCTGGCGTGAGCTTTGCGAACAACGAAGCCGCTCGATAACCGGCAAGGGTTAACGCATCAAAGCCAGTGTCGCGAGGATCGGCCATAGCGAACGTTTATTGCAGGCGACGACGACGCTGAAAACGCGCACGATAATCATCGCGGCGGGCTCTGCGCGACGCGCGACGCGAACGACGAATTGCTTGCTTCTCTGCTGTCACCGGAGCAACGGCCGCTTGCTTCCACACTTTGGCAAAGCGTTGCACCGCAGTCATGACTACGAGAACCAACATGACGACCATGACCCACTTCAACAGCGAATCGAACAACAAACCAAAGCACAACAAGATGATGCGCTCTGCACGTTCCATGAGTCCGCCCTTGGCGTACAACCCAAGCGATTCGGCTTTTGCGCGCTCGTAAGAAATGATGAGCGATGCGCCAAGGATGGCAAACGGAACGATGGAAAACTGCGGAGTATCGGAGCTGGCATAAAACCACGCAACTCCGCCGAACAAGAATGAGTCACTCACTCGATCGACAACAGAGTCGAAAAAGGCTCCCCGCTGACTGGCGGAGTTGGATGCTTTTGCAAGCGCTCCATCAAGCAAGTCTGGAAGTGCAGAACAAATAACAAGCAGCAAACCAAGTTGCATCTTGCCCGTACCAATTGCCACGGCAGATGCTGCCGCGACACATAAGCCAAGCAGTGTGAAGTGGTCTGGCGAGAGTCCAGTGCGACGGAGAGACTCTCCTACTGGTCGAACATAACGTTCGATTTGGGTTTTGAACCGACCGTCAAACATTGGCTAAATACTAGTGAGTAACGACTACTTCGTGGTTGCGGCGTTATCAGGGTTGATTTCTACAAGACATTCAAGAATTTCACCATCCACAGCATCGACCAACACCAAACCGCGATGCGTCGGCGGCTCTTGTGCGCTGTAGCAAAACACACGCCAAGTCGGACGACTTCTTACACCTCGCCACACCTGCTGTGCTGATGCATGACCAACTGCAAAATCGACTGCGCGTGAAGCATGCACCAACGCGTCTCGCTCGTTAATGGTCATTTTCCACGACGAGCTCAGCACATACACCGCAAAAGCAGCAAGCGAAATAGCGAACACAAGGAACCCGTAGTTCACTAACCCAGATGACTGATCACTAATGAGCCAGAGCAACAGGCTCAGCGCTGAAATTCCTAAATACAAATAACCAGGAATGCGGCGACGGCTGTTGTCGGGAAATTGATATGGACCAACAAAGGCAGAAACGTCTAAGTCGCTTGGCAGTTGGTCACGGATCTCATTGCTGTTCGTGTCGTTCATTGCATTTCCTTCCATCGATTTCGTATTCGCTGTGCTGTTACATCTAGCGCTTCTGGCAAAATTTTTGCCGTCGCCACTGCAACCATGAAATTTGAATCGCCACCCCAGCGCGGAACAATATGAATATGTAAGTGTTGTGCAACGCTTCCACCTGCTGCATGACCCAAGTTGATTCCTACGTTCATTCCTTGCGGCTTGTATTCAGCCTTCAGAACTTGCACCGCCTTCGTAACGGTTGCCCAAATTTCGCTTGTCTCGTGCGGGGTCAGCATCTCTAAGTCGGGTACTTCGCGATATGGGATGACCAGCACATGCCCCGATGAATACGGGAACGCATTCATAATGACAAAGCACGTTTCGCCACGATGCACGATGAACGTTTCTTCATCCGGACGATCGGACTTTAATATTTCAGTAAATACCGATTCGTCAGAATGCTTTCCGTGAGAATCTTGTTGCACATATTGTGCACGCCAACCATTCCACAATCGTTCCAACATATTGACTACAGGCTTCCCGCCGCGGCCTCTGTGCGGGTTTCGTCATGCAGCTGAGCAATAAATGCATCGACCTTGACATCGCGAATCACGTCGCCACCACGAGGATTCACGCCCACCGTGCTGTTCTTCACATCATCGTCGCCCACAACTAGTACGAACGGAATTCGTTCAAGCTTGGCACTACGGATTCGCTTGCCCAGTTGTTCATCGGCTTCAGCAGTATCTACACGGAAACCCTCTGCGCGCATGCGCTTCACAAGCGACTGCGCATATTCCTCATGTTGCGAGGTAACGGCCAAAACACGCACCTGAACAGGTGCAAGCCATGCCGGGAACGCTCCGCCGTAATGCTCTAACAACACACCAAAGAATCGCTCCACAGATCCAAACAATGCGCGGTGCAACATGATTGGGCGATGGCGACTGTTATCGCTTCCGATGTATTCCAAGCCGAATCGCTCGGGCAAGTTGAAGTCACATTGAATGGTGCTGAGCTGCCACTTACGACCAATTGCATCACGCACATCGATGTCAATCTTTGGACCGTAAAACGCAGCGTCGCCCTCCTTCACGGAGTACTTCACACCATGGCGATTCAGCGCTTCACGCAGAGCAGTTGTTGCCTTGTCCCAAATTTCGTCAGAGCCCACTGACTTTTCCAAGTCGCGAGTGGACAGTTTGAATTCAAAGTCCTCAAATCCAAATTGGCGAAGCACGGACAACACGAAGTCAAGCAGCGACGTAATTTCGTCCGCCATTTGGTCTTCGGTGCAAAAAATGTGACTGTCATCTTGAGTGAATCCGCGAATGCGCAATAAGCCGTGCAGCGTTCCTGCGCGTTCGTAGCGATACACCGTTCCTAGTTCGAACAAACGAAGAGGCAATTCGCGATAGCTGCGTTGGCGATCGCGATAGATCAAGCAGTGCATCGGACAGTTCATCGGCTTCGGGTAATACGTGCCGTTGTCCATTTCCATTGGCGGATACATACCGTCTTTGTAGAAATGGAGGTGACCAGAAGTTTCGAACAACTGAGCATTTGCAATATGCGGAGTGAACACAAATTGATAGCCGCCGTTTTGGTGGCGATATCGACTGTAGTCCTCCATGATTTTGCGCACGATTGCACCCTTTGGATGCCACACCGCAAGGCCCCCGCCTAGCTCGGATGGAAATGACAAGAGGTCCATCTCGGTTGCAAGACGACGATGATCGCGCTTTTCAGCTTCAGCAATTCTCGTGATGTGTTCTTCGAGGGCGGCCTTCGACTCCCATGCAGTGCCGTAAATGCGCTGCAGCATCGGACCCTTTTCGTTTCCGCGCCAGTACGCGCCGGCAACTTTCATCAACGCAAAGTGACCAAGACGTGATGTGCTTGGAACGTGAGGTCCGCGACACAGGTCAACAAAACTTTCGGTATTGCGATACACGCTCACTGCACCATCGCCCGAAACTTCGCTCGCATCGGAGCCATCTGCAGCACCAGTTGTTACGCGCTCAATGATTTCGCACTTGTACGGTTGGTCAACAAACAACTTGAGCGCATCTGCCGCGCTCATCTCGGAGCGAACAAAAGGTTGATCGGCTTTAACGATTGCGCGCATGCGCTCGGTAATTGCTTCTAGGTCGTTGTCGCTAAATGTTTTGCCATCAGGAAGTTCGAAGTCATAATAAAATCCGTCTTCAATGGCTGGGCCAATGGTGAACTTGGCGCCTGGAAAATGTTGCAACACTGCTTGAGCAAGCACGTGAGCAGTTGAGTGACGAAGCACATGACGACCTGCATCGGAATCTGCAGTGATAATGGCAACCTGTGCCCCATTGCGCAATGGCACCGAAATGTCCACCTCGGTGCCGTCGACAACCGCAGCAAGAGCAGCCTTAGCCAAACGCGACCCAATTGCCTGAGCTAAGTCAAGCCCAGTAGAACCAGCAGGCAGTGTTCGTACAGAACCATCTGGCAGAGTGACGTCGAGAGTTGCTGCATTCATCGCGTCATCAGTCTAGGTTCGCGAGCCTTACGCGGACCGCTCTATTTAGTCGTGGCGACTGGCTCTTTTCGCAGTTCGCCCGATGGCGACTGCTCATCTTGCCGTTTGCTGGCATAGACATTTCGATACTGCTGGCCAGTAATCGACTGAATTTCAAACATCACTTCATCGGTCATTTCTCGCAACACAAAGTGATCGTCGCTGCGTGTTGCATACCTCTCTGGCAAAATCGGTTTACCGATCGTGATGCTGACATGTCCTCCAACTCGAGGCAGCTTTGCATCGGGTGGCTGAATTTCGCGTGTGCCAACAATGCCAACAGGGAAAATTGGGCAATTAAGTTTTACGGCTAATCGAGCTGCACCAGTTTTGCCTTTATACAGCATCCCATCTCGACTTCGCGTACCTTCAGGGAAAATTCCGAATAGTTCTCCACGTTTCAACACGTTCTCAGCAGCATTCAGCGCAGCGTGTGCTTTTTCTCCACCTTCACGATCAATCGGAATCATGCCAAGTGCTGGAAACAATCGTCGAGTCTTCCAGGAATCGAGATACTCACTCTTTCCTACAAAAGAAATATTGCGCGGCGCTTGGATGATGAGGAATGCAGAGTCCAAAAAACTCACGTGATTGGAACACAGAATTGCTGGTCCAGTTTCGGGAAGCTGATCAAACCCTTGAAGGTCGAACCGCCACAAACGATTCGTAACCACTCGCACAGCAGGTCGAATTCGCGACTGCAACTCGGTTGCTCCCGAGTACAAGTCGTCGACCCGCGGGGACATCAGATAACGACCCCTAGTAGACGCGCACTGTCTCCTACTGCTACTCCGTTTTTTGCGGCAGCGTCTACGAGCGCAACTGCCGATGGCGTATCGAGATCATTGTCTAATGCTGCGCGCACATCTGCAAGTAGTCCAGAGTCTCCTTGTGAGTCTCCAACATGTGCTGCGGACTTCCACTGCGCAAGTCGCGCTTCATTACGTGTCATGAGACCATCGTCCCATTCCCACTCGGTGCGATAGTGATGCTCGATAAGCCCCAACCTAATCGCCATTGGGTCATGTTGGGTACGCAACTTGTCAACGAATACCAAATTGCCACGACTCTTCGACATTTTGTGACCATCCATAGACACCATTGCCACGTGCATCCAATGCTTTACAAACTGCTGACCAGTAGCCGCCTCTGATTGGGCTCGCTCACATTCATGATGCGGGAAAATCAAGTCGCTTCCACCACCGTGAAGGTCAATGGTCGTACCGAGTTCGCGAAGTGCAAGCGCCGAGCATTCAATGTGCCAACCAGGTCGACCAGCACCCCACATGGTGTCCCACGACGGTTCATCGGATGCCGATGGATGCCACAACACAAAGTCCAGTGGATTTCGTTTATGCGGGTCATCAACATTGCCACCACGTTCACGAGCGAGCGCAATCATGGTTTCGCGGCTGTAGTGCGACACACTGCCAAATTGTGGAAACTTCTCCACGTCGAAATACACCGAGCCACCAGACTCATAT
>CANKUF010000042.1 GCA_947486675.1 Acidimicrobiaceae bacterium | reverse complement strand
GTCGCTCACTTGCGAGAAATACATCACTTTTGTGTAGTTACCGAAATATGCGTCGCGCAATTGAGGATGCGTGTCAAGCCCAAGGCCTTCCCACACCAATGCGCGGAAATGCTTGGCAAGGAAGTCGGTTAAGTAAAACGTGCCAGGTTCGGCATCTTGCACTTCATGAAATAGTGACGAACCAGCAAAGAACTCGTAGCAATGCGCACCTGCAATGCGTTCAACACCTGGGTAGTCCAACAACATGGTGTCGATCTGACCGCCCGTGCCGCAGTCTGCATAACCAACAAAAGTTGCTCGGCTGCCGCGGGCATCTAAATGTTCGCGCAATGCGGGAACTATTCCCTCGGGGCGATTATGCAAGTTTGCTGGCAGGTAGCGCACTTCAACGGCATCGGCTAGTCCATTGCGACTCAGCACTTCGCGCAACTCGCTGACGAGTGCGCCACACGCAATGATCAGAGGACGTTCGCCCGCTGACATATGCGCGTTACCAGAAACGAATCAGGCGACCGACGGGCCAGGAGGCTCGGCGGTGCGCGCACGACGTGCGTTGACCAAAGTTTTTGCGGTTTCCGAAGCAACTGCAGCATCGCGGCAATATGCATCCGCGCCTACGGCAGCTCCGAATTCTTCGTTCAACGGTGCACCACCAACCAAGATGATGTACTTGTCGCGAATTCCGCGCTCCTTCATAGTGTCAACAACAACCTTCATGTACGGCATGGTGGTAGTAAGCAGTGCCGACATTCCAAGAATGTCTGGCTGATGCTCTTCTAGTGCTGCAATGAATTTGTCGGCGTCGGTGTTAATTCCGAGGTCGATTACTTCGAAGCCGGCGCCTTCCATCATCATGGCAACCAAGTTTTTGCCAATGTCGTGAATGTCGCCCTTTACGGTTCCAACTACAACTTTGCCGACTGACTCTGCACCGGTTTCAGCAAGCAATGGACGCAAGATGTTCATGCCAGCCTTCATTGCGTTTGCTGCAAGCAGTACTTCAGGTACGAACAAAATTCCGTCGCGGAAGTCAACACCAACAATGCGCATTCCTTCAACAAGTGCTTGCTGCAACACCTTGTCTGGGCCCCAACCGCGATCCAACAAAATGGTGGTGCCTTCAACAATCTCTTCGCCGAGACCGTCGTAGAGGTCGTCGTGCATTTGGGCTACGAGGTCTTCGTTCGTGAGGCCCGCAAGATCAATGTCGTCAAAATCGCTCATATGTACTCCCGTTACTGAGTGGTGCCGAGATATATCACGGCGAAGAAAAGGTTATCAGGGCAGCCTTACAGCCACCTATTCATCCGCCCTATTTACTGGTGGCGGTAAAAATCGACGTTTTCTGGTGGCAGTGGGGCCTTCCCCAAAATGATGTCTGCCGATTTCTCAGCAACCATCATGACCGGGGCGTAGATGTTGCCATTCGTTACATAAGGCATCACCGAGGCATCCACTACTCGAAGTCCCTGCATTCCCCGAACCCGCATGGTGGCGGGGTCGATGACCGACATGTCGTCTACGCCCATTCGGCACGTGCACGATGGATGATAGGCAGTTTCACCGTCTTTGCGCACCCAATCCAACACCTCAGGGTCGGACACAACGGTTGGTCCAGGTGAAATTTCTCCTCCACTGAATGGAGCAAATGCTGGCTGATTCAAAATATTGCGAGCAGCCGAAATTGCTTCGATCCATTCGTCTTTGTCTTCTTGCGTCGACAAATAGTTGAAGGTGAACGCAGGCTTGTCATGCACATCGCCTGAAGTCACTTTCAAACTTCCACGCGAATTCGAATACATCGGACCGATGTGTACTTGATATCCATGTCCACCAGCAGGCGCAGTTCCGTCGTAACGAACAGCTATCGGAAGAAAGTGAAACATCAAGTTCGGATATTTCACCGTGTTGTTACTGCGAATGAAACCACCAGCTTCAAAATGATTTGATGCTCCTGGACCTTTGCGGAACAACCAAGCGAAACCGATAAACGGACGCCTCCACATTTTCATCATTGGATTCAACGACACCGGCTGCGTTGATGAATGTTGAACATACACCTCGAGGTGATCTTGCAAGTTCTCGCCTACTCCTGGCAAGTGATGCACGGGGGTAATGCCAACTTTTTTCAACTCATCGCTATTGCCAATGCCCGATACTTGCAACAACTGCGGAGAGTTAAACGCTCCACCGCACAAGATGATTTCTTTCGCCTGCACCGAGCGCTTGCGACCAAATGGCAATTCGTACTCAACGCCCGTTGCGGTTTTTCCGTCTGTTGTTACCTTCGTGACGAATGCACGACATTGCACAGTCAAATTCTTACGATGCTTCACCGGATGCAAATAAGCGCGTGCTGCGCTGTAGCGGCGACCACGTTTCACGTTGCGATCGAACGCCGCGAAACCCTCTTGTTGATAACCGTTTACGTCTTGCGTAATTGGATGCCCAGCTTCCTGCACTGCCTTAAAGAACGCGCCGAACAGTGGGTTTTTTACCGCACCTCGCTCCATGTGCAACGGTCCAGATTTTCCACGGAACTTGTCCGAATTATCTGCGGCAATGCATGACTCCATTTTCTTGAAGTACGGCAAGCAATGTGCGTAGTCCCACTCGCCCATTCCTGGGTCGGCGCCCCAACGTTCGTAGTCGAGAGGATTTCCACGCTGGAAAATCATGCCGTTAATGCTGGAGGATCCTCCGAGAATTTTGCCTCGACCATGCGTAATTCGTCGGCCATCCATATGTGGCTCGGGCTGCGAGGAATACATCCAGTCATACAGCTTGTTTCCAATAGGAAACACCAACGCCGCTGGCATATGGATAAACACGTCAAACCAATAGTCGGGACGCCCAGCCTCAAGCACCAGCACTGAATTGTTGGGATCTTCACTCAGACGATTGGCAAGTGCACAACCTGCAGATCCACCACCAACGATGACGTAATCAAAAGACTTTTTCACGCGCTTATTCTGCCACGGAAACGCAAAAGTGGCGGGGCTTTCGCCCCGCCACTTCCTTACACGTATATGTGTTGCGTACTACTAATTAGCTAAACCACACCGACCATGTTGCTTCGTTTGCAGCGATCCAGTCGCTTGCAGCCTGAGCTGGGTCTACCTTGTCGATGTCTACTGGTCCAAGGAATGAAAGCTGATCATCGGTGGTGAGGGCAAACTTCTGGAAGAAGTTAAATACCTTTCCGTCCTTTGCAGCCAACTTCGTTGAAGCAATCTTGAAGATTGGATCTTCTGGATAATCGCCATCGCACAACGTGCCTTCAGCAGCACAGTCAACTGTTGGTGCTGGCAATGCAATGTTCTTCAGGTTGTACTTACCTACAGCACCCGATGGGCTCCAGTAGTAGAGCAACACTGGCTTTTCCTCAGCCGAAAGAGCTGAGATTTCTGCTTGAGTTGCTGCTTCTGAACCTGAGAATTGAACCTGGAAAGGCAATGCAAGGTTGGTAATGATTGCTTCGTCGTACTGGCTGAACGATGGGTCCATACCAAGGAAGCGGCCATTGTCACCAGTTGCTGCTGTAGCGAATGCTTTTGCAACTTCTGGATCCTTCAAGCCTTCCCACGATGACAACTGTGGGAATTGGGTAAGTGCATAGTCCGAAACGAACCAGCCGATTTTGCCAACTGCTCCGAGATCACCCATGTTGGTCACTGAGCAATCGTCGATAAATGCCTGCTCATCAGGAACTACACCCGATGGCCACACTTCAACGCTGGCATCAATGTCACCAGATGACATACCGGCGAACATTGCGTTCTCGTCGATGTCAACGATTTCTACTGGGTTGCCGAGATTCTTCTCGATCAACTGCTTAACGATTTCCACTTCAACTGCCGAAGCCGACCAGTTGTTGCGGGCAATCTTGATGGTTTCTGTACCTGTCGCATCGAGGTTTACCTCTGGTGCTGCACAACCATCAGTTGCGGCGGCTGTGGTATCTGATGTCGTGTCACTTCCACCGCAGGCTGCTCCAATGAGCGATCCAACTGCAACGAGTGCGACAACGAGCAATTTCTTGCTTGAACGCATATTCTCCCCTTTTGTTTTGAAAGCACTGTAGGTGCCTAAAACCAGCATAACCAAGCCTTGGATGCATTGATAGATGTGCAACTAAGGTGTCGCTTGTGCATGGGGAAGCATTGAATGCCATTGAAGTTCGCAACGTATGGAAGGTGTTCGGGCAAGGGTCGCCCGATGAGGCAATTGCGCTAGCAAAAGCGGGATCAAATCGCCAAGACATCATCACCAGCATCGATCAGACCGTTGCCGTGCGGGATGTTTCATTCAGCGTTGCCAGGGGCGAGACATTTGTGGTCATGGGGCTTAGTGGTTCGGGAAAGTCCACGCTGATTCGTTGCTTGTCGCGATTGATTGAACCGACTGCTGGTGAAGTGCTGCTCAATGGTGAAGATCTGTTGGCAATGGACGCTGACACGTTGCGCGAAGTTCGACGCGGAAAAATCAGCATGGTGTTTCAACACTTCGGTCTATTCCCACATCGCAAAGTCATTGACAACATCGCTTACGGCCTTGAGGTGCAAAAAGTTGACAAAGCAACGCGGTTGGCTCGTGCTACCGAAGTGCTCAACATTGTTGGGCTTGACGGCTGGGCAGACCGATACCCGCAGCAACTTTCTGGTGGAATGCAGCAGCGCGTAGGTCTTGCGCGCGCACTTGCAGTTGATCCAGAAATTCTGTTGTTCGATGAACCATTTTCGGCGCTTGACCCACTGATCCGCAAAGAGATGCAAGATGAATTAATTCGTCTTCAAAAATCGATGCAGCGCACCATCATCTTCATCACTCACGACTTCGCAGAAGCACTGCGACTCGGCGACCGCATTGCCATTATGAAAGACGGATCATTTGATCAAGTAGGCACGCCAGAAGAAATTGTGTCCAACCCGGCGACGCCATATGTACGCGAATTTGTAAACGACGTTCCGCGCGCAAAAGTGCTGAGCGTTCGAACTGTAACGGTTTCGGGAAGCGCACCTGCTGGAGCACGCACAGTGAACGCATCAGATCGAATAGAAACCGTCATTCCAATGTTGCTCGAGCGAGACGAAGCGATCCAAGTAGTAGATGAGAACGGCACATCTATCGGTGTAGTAAATCGCCACAATGTGGCAAGCATGTTGCAAGCCGAACAACGATGAGCAAGCGTTACCGCACAGCACTCCTTGCGGTAATAGCGTTGCTCGTTGGATTGCAAGTTGTTGGCAGTGGTGGGTTTCCCAAGTCGTGGAATATCCATCTTTCAGATCCAGTCAATTCCTGGCAATCGTGGATTCGATCTAATCGCAGTCAGCACTGGCTCTTTTCGTACCTGCTGAATCCCATCACATCGGTTGTCGAATTTGGATTAGACAAAACCGAATCATTCATTGCCTGGTTGCCGTGGTTCATTCCTGCCAGCATCGTGTTCGCCGTCATTGCGCGAACGGGCAAATGGGTGGTCGCGAGTTTTGCGGCATTTGCAGTCATTTACCCAGGAATTGTTGGAGTGTGGCAAGAAAGTATTGAAACCATCTCGTTGATGGCAGTTTCAGTTGGTATCTGCATTCTTCTCGGCGTGCCAATCGGCATTTGGACTGCTCTGAACAAGCGAGCAGAGTCAATCCTGCGCCCCGTTCTTGATGCCATGCAAACCATTCCCGCAACCGTGTATCTCATCCCCATCGTGTTGTTATTCGGTATTGGCAAAGTTCCAGCTGCAATTGCAACTGTCATCTATGCACTGCCACCAATGGTTCGGCTTACTGCGCTCGGCATTCAGCAAGTTCCTCACTCTGCCATCGAAGCTGGACAAATGTTTGGCGCAACTAAGCGACAAATCCTTGCTCGAATTCAGCTTCCACTCGCCCTTCCTTCGATCATTGCCGGCATCAATCAAACCGTGATGATGGCTCTTGGAATTGTGGTCATTGCAACGCTCGTTGGCGCAGGTGGACTTGGACAAGAAATTATGCAAACCGTTCGTCAACTTTCCCCTGGTCGAGGTCTTGTCGTCAGCCTCGCCGTTGTCTCGGTTGCATTTGTTCTCGACCGAGTGAGCCTTGCGTTGGTACGCAAACCAGGCTCCACCCAATTCCAACCTTCGCGAAAGCAATGGTTTGTCATCACTGGAGCACTCGTCGCAGCAACCCTCGTTGGTCGATTGCTTGGATGGCATGAGTTTCCATTTTCGTGGGGAACTTCGTTTGCCGACCCTGTTGACACAGGAGTGATTTGGTTCCGCGACACGTTTTCGTTCATCACGCGTCCGTTCAATGATTTCATTGTTCGCGATGTGCTCATTCGCTCGCAAAAGTTGCTGAATGGCACGCTGACATGGCAATTCATTGTCGTCGCTGCATCTGCGCTCGTCTATGCAATTGCTGGGTGGAAACTTTCGCTCACAACATGCATCGGAATTGTTCTCATTGGACTCACCGGGCGCTGGCCAGACGCAGTTGACACGCTTTCACAGACACTCGTTGCTGTATTGCTCTCTATCTTGATTGCTCTACCAATTGGAATTTGGCTCGGTCGCCGACCTCGCGCAGAAGCCGCACTCTCTCCAATTTTGGATTCGTTGCAAACTATTCCGCCATTGATCTATGCGATTCCATTTGTCATGATCTTCACCGTTGGGCCAGTTCCTGGCGTGGTTGCTGCCGTGGTGTATTCAATCCCTCCAGGCATTCGACTTACTTCGCTCGGCAT
>CANKUF010000041.1 GCA_947486675.1 Acidimicrobiaceae bacterium | reverse complement strand
CGCGATTCCCAATCATCAGTTTGTTTACGGTGTTTTTGTTGCAAGGCGCAATCATGATGGTGGTTTCGTTGCCAGTGCAGATTGCTTTGTCGGATGCTGATGCTTCGTTATCCATTGTGGGCTATGTAGGTATAGCAATATTTGCCCTAGGAATTTTCTTCGAAGCAGTTGGCGACTGGCAGCTTGCGGAGTTCAAGCGCAATCCAGATAACTCCGGGCAAGTAATGCAAACCGGTCTATGGAAGTACACACGACATCCGAACTATTTCGGTGACACCTGCGTGTGGTGGGGCATTGGTGTTGTTGCACTTGGAGCGAGTTTCGGATGGATTGGACTTGTTGGAAGCTTGTTGATGAACTTCTTCTTGGTGCGCGTTTCGGGAGTTCCAATGCTTGAGCGTTCTATGTCGAAGCGCCGACCTGGTTATGACGAATACAAACGTCGTACCAGCAGTTTCGTACCGCGTCCACCAAAGAAGTAGTTACACGCGCGGTGTGCGGCCGCGAAGCTTTGACCACTCACCGAATTGTGTGAGTGACGCAACAGTTGCACCCATTGACTCTGGTGCAACTGGGTGACTGATGAGGTATCCCTGGGCTTTGGCGCAACGTAATTCAGCAAGCGCTTGTAGTTGTCGAACACTTTCAACACCTTCAGCAACCATGTCAAGACCGAGTGAGTCACCCATGGCAATAATGGTGCGCACCAGTGATCGCGCGCTCAGATCATCGGCAACACCGTTAACGAATGAACGATCAATCTTTAGACGTTGAATCGGAAACTTTTGCAACAGCGAGAGTGATGAATATCCCGTTCCGAAGTCGTCAATTGCAACGCGCACGCCAAGCGCACACAGTCTGGTCAGTGCTTCAAGTGCTTGTTCTGGCTGTGCGATCATCACGCCTTCGGTTATTTCAAGCCACAACTGATCGGGCGCTATGTGCGAACGTTGCAGTGCTTCATGAACTACTGGCACAAAGTTTGGGTCGTGTAGTTGGCGTGGGCTTACGTTCACCGACATCGTTGCCTCGCGGCTACAAATACCTTCGTTAATCCAGCCGCGCAAGTGGGTGAGTGCTTCAAGCAATGCCCAAGCACCGATTGGAACGATGGTTCCGGTTTCTTCTGCAATGGGAATGAATTCTGCAGGCGAAATGATGCTGCCATCGTCGCGTGTCCAGCGCATGAGTGCTTCAAAACCAACTACGTCCCCAAGTTCAATGTCGACTATAGGTTGGTGAACTAGGCGTAATTCTCTGCGCTCAAGTGCTCGGTATAACGCGGTTTCAACGGCTAATCGTTGTGTGACCCGCTCAAGCATCGTTTCGTCAAATATGGCTACGCAGTTTCGACCCGCATCTTTGGCTCGATACATCGCGGTATCTGCATGGCGAAGCAGGTCGTCTGCGCCAGATGAAATGTGCTTTTGAAAAGTGGCAACACCGATGCTGGTGGACACAAACACATCGCCTTGGCGAAGCGAGAGAGGTTCGTTGAAGCTGGCAAGAATTTTGTCAGCAACGATCATGGCATCACTCGCACCGCGAGTACCTGGGTCCAAGATGACAAATTCATCTCCCGAAATACGGCCAACAATGCACCGTTCTGGCAGCGCATTACGTAACCGTTGCGCAACAGCTACAAGTACGTTGTCACCAGCTTGATGCCCGAGCGAGTCATTGATGTTTTTAAATCGGTCTACGTCAATGAATAACACTGATGGATGGCGCTGGTCTTGTTCGGCGAATTCCAGGGCAGCACTTACATGGGTCAACATGAGACTTCTATTTGGCAATCCAGTAAGAGCATCCGTTTGCGCTGAATGGAGGAGTGAACGCTGAGTAGATGCATTGGCGCGAACAGCGTGAATGACTCGGGCCGTGACGGCAATGGATAGAACGAAAACAGATACTGCTCGCACAACTCGGTCTGTTTGATCTGCAGCTTCTGTGAGAGCAAGAACGACAACTGGAATGGTGAGAGCAGCAGTAGTTGTAATGAGCCGGCCAAGAAGTGGTCGCTGAGTACGGGCAGCGCCATGCTCAGTAATCGTTGAAATGCTTTGATGCACGAATGCAGCTGAGCACAGAAACAAGCAGAACACGTACGAAGCATTGATGTATTGCGTTGCTATTTGCACTCGACCAGAATCATTTGCGGCATACAGGAAATCGCCGAGAAGCGTAAATGTGATGGCAAATGCAATGAGCCACACGGCAGGTGTGCGTGCTGCGTCGCCGAATAGCAAAGTTGCGAGAGAGAACAACACAATGGTGCTTATTGCAAGAGTGGCACCTTGTATACCGGTCACCAATACAACAGATGTATCCGATTCAAAAGACGGCTGCAAAAACACCACCCAAATGAGGAACCATGCACCGAGTGCAACGATGAGGCCGTCACCAAGAACGCTCATCGGGTCGTTACCGATACGACGGCGGATAATCAGTAGTAAACCAAGTGCCAGCGTGACTTGCACAAGCAAGAACAACGACTCGGGAACTGCTTGCAAATTCACATTTGCGAATTGGTCATCCAAAATCTGTGCAGTCGAGGAAGCCGCGGCAATGATGAACAGAGCGGGCCACAACACTTTGTCGGGTTTATTGAATTTGGCAGAGATTCCAACAAACACCATCACCTGAACTGTGGCAATGAGGTAGGCGGTGTTACTGAAGGACTGTGATTCGCTGGTGGCGACCGCAATTGACAATGCCAAGCCGACGCCAGTTAAGCCCCAAGAAAGGCGTGAAATAGGCGCAGAATTCACTTGGCAAACGGTACAGCATCCCTTTTCGTGCACTGAGGATGGGTTACTTTGGATGCAGGGCGGAGAACCCTTAGCCGCATTTGCGGCCTGTTTGGAGTTCCCCAAAATGTTCGTTACCCGCCACTCTCCAGTCACCGATGCGGTGCTCAAGGACCAGTTGTGGACGCTGTATACCCGTTCGTACGCGCGTACAGCCGAAGAAGCGGTAACACACGAAATGCTCGATCGGCTTGAATTCAACGATCAGCTTTCGGATACTACAAATCGTTGTTGGGTTGTGTGGGAAGACAACATGCCCGTTGCGATGACGATGATTGCAACCGATGTTCGTCGCACTCGCTGGCTAAGCGAGCACTATTTCAAAAAGTCCTACCCTCAGCAATTTGCAACCAACAAAGTGCATTACGTGGTGTGGGCAGTCGTTGACCCTTCATATGCAACGAAGGGTGTCAGCATGTTTATGGCTCGGCAGGCAATGGCTGTTGAAGCGCGCGAAGGTTCGTTATTGGTGTTCGACATGCCGGAGTCGAATCAACCCAATGAGCAGGGTGGTGCAGCAGAACTGATGTTCAGAATGGCGCGTCAGGTTGGCGGCGCTCAATTGATTCCTCTCACCGTCCAGAGGTATTACGCACTCGATTTCTCGCCAGCACTGGTGCACGAGCAGGAAACCAGCAAACAGGCACCGAGTTCGTATTCGGACGCAACTCTTTAGCCAGTAAACCCCGCTAGATTTGGGGGCGATATGGCAGTCACGTTTGTTGTGCCCGGAGCACATCTGATGAGCGGACTCCTTGGCGAGCGCGATGAGCACTTGAGGTTCATTGAAGCCGAATTCGCCGATGCCGCAATCCGTGTTCGTGGCAATGAAGTGTCGATATCTGGACCTCAATCCGATGTTGTTTCACGCTTGTTCGAAGAGCTCACTGCCTTGTTGCAGCGAGGTGAATCACTTGATCGATCTGTGCTGTCGCGATCAATCGTGATGGTGCAGGCAAATGAGAAACCAAGTTTGATTCTGACTGAAGACATTTTGCGCACCAGTAGCGGTAAAAACGTTCGCGCGAAAACATCTGGTCAACGCAAATATGTTGAAGCCATTAGAGACAACGTCATTACCTTTGGCATTGGTCCTGCTGGTACAGGTAAGAGCTGGCTTGCTGTCGCGATGGCCGTGCTGGCACTTAACACGAAACGTGTCCAGAGAATTATCCTTACGCGCCCCGCTGTAGAAGCAGGCGAGCGTCTCGGTTTCTTGCCTGGTGACCTCACCGCAAAGATTGATCCGTATTTGCGTCCGCTCTATGACGCACTGCACGACATGGTTGGCGCAGAAACAGCAAAGACTTATCTTGAGAAACAGGTTGTTGAAGTAGCGCCACTTGCGTTCATGCGTGGTCGAACGTTGAATAACAGTTTCGTCATCTTGGACGAAGCTCAAAACACCACACCAGAACAAATGAAGATGTTCCTCACGCGTATCGGTTTTGGATCCAAGGTGGTTGTCACCGGAGACACAACTCAAGTCGACGTACCCGATGGGCGAAGCGGGCTACTTGGTGTCGAGCGTGTGCTTACAGGCATCAAAGATTTAACTTTTGTACACCTCGATGCAACCGATGTCGTTCGACATCGCATCGTCGCTGACATTGTTGCTGCTTACGAAAAGCAAACACCCAACCATGGCTGAATCGCGTCCCGGAGTTTCAAAACCTCGTCGCGTCGGTGGCGATGGTGAGCCAGAAGTGTTTATGGCAGATGAACAGCAAGATCTCGAAATTGATCTTGCACGTTGGCAGAACTTGGCACTAGATGTTTTGCGCGCAGAGGGTGTGAAGGGCTTAACCGAGATGACGGTGATGTTCATTGATGCATCAACCATGACCGAGTTGAATACGCAATACATGGGCCAGTCGTATGCAACAGACGTGCTTTCATTCCCGCTTGATGCAGTTGAGGCGACGCGCACACCTGGCCCTGCAGCAATGTCAAAATCTCCTGAGCCTGCCCCATTAGATATTGCTGAATTACCTTTGCTTCTTGGTGATGTCGTTATATGCCCGAGTGTGGCAGTTGCACAGGCTCCACGTCATGCAGGAACCATTGATGACGAACTTGCCTTGCTGTTGGTGCACGGAATTTTGCACGTGCTTGGTAATGACCATGACAACCCAGAGGCAGAGGCCGCCATGCACGCGCTTGAGCGAAAACACCTCGAGGCTTTTCATTGGGGTCACGCCGCGCCAGAGAAGTTCCGACATATTCAGGAGATAGAAGCGAAATGATGTTTGCCCAAACGCCAACGGCTGTTGATTATTGGATGCTTGCCGGCATCGGGCTCATTCTTGTGATCCTCATCTTTCTCTCACTCGCCGAAATGAGCCTGTCGCAATTGACGAAACCACGTGCCGCTGCACTTGCGGAAAAGGGAGCCAAGTCGGGCAAGGCGTTGGTTCGCCTCGCCGCTGAACCAACCATGTGGGTGAATCCGTTATTGCTTACGGTGAATGTCTGTCAAACCGTGCAGGCAACGCTGATGGGAATCGTGTCAGGCCGATTGTTTGGGCCTGCTGGTGTTGCTGTTGGTGTGATTATCAACGTGATGCTGTTCTTTGTTCTTGCCGAAGCAGTTCCGAAGACGTATGCGTTGCTCAACCCTGTTCGTGGAGCAACAGCGACCGCTGGCCCAATTTCATTGCTTGTGCGTTTTTGGCCATTGCGCGCCGCATCAACCGTGCTCATCAAGCTGACCAACGTCATCGTGAAGGGCGAGGGGTTAAAACAAGGACCGTTCATTGGCGAGCAAGAGTTCTTGGGAATAGTTGAAGCAGCAGCTCAAGAAAGCGTGATCGAGCACGAAGAGCGCGAGTTGATTGAGTCCATTATTGAATTTGGCGACACGGTCGTGCGCGAAATCATGGTTCCACGACCTGATGCAATGTTTATCGATAGCGATCTCACCATTACACAGGCTCTTGATAAAGCAGTGGAAGACGGCTTCAGCCGACTTCCCGTGTTACGCAAAGATGATGACGATGTGGACGACGTTGTTGGCATTGTGTACGTCAAAGACCTCGTTATCGCTGAACGTAAGGGCAATGGAAATTCACCAATTACCGGACTGATTCGCGAAGTTGAAGTTGTTCCAGAAAACAAACTGGTCGCCGACCTCATGCGCAGCATGCAAGCCAAGAAATTCCACATGGTCATGGTTGCCGATGAATACGGAATCATTGTTGGCCTTGCGACTCTTGAAGATTGCTTGGAAGAACTCGTTGGAGAAATTGTTGACGAACATGATGATGAAGACCTTTCGTTGCAAACTCTTGCAAATGGTGACTACATCGTTGTCGGATCTATGCCAATTTCGCGCCTTAATGATGAACTCGAGTTGAAGGTTCCGGAATCGGAATACGACACCATTGGCGGTTTCATTTTTGGAATGCTGGGCCACGTTCCTGTTCAGGGCGAATCAGTCGACTTCGACGGATGGCGCATTAGTACCGAGACTCTTGACGGTCGCCGTATTCAGCAAGTACGCATCAGCGCCATTACGCCGTAACGGCTATCGTCGGGCGAATGGACATTTCGCTCGCAGGAAAAGTTGCCCTCATCACCGGTGGATCACGTGGTATCGGGCTAGCCATTGCCAAGTCGTATGCAGATTCTGGTGCGCAAGTGATGCTCACTTCCAGAAAAGAAGATTCGCTGCGCGATGCGGCAAAGTTTGTGGGTGGTGGTGCCTCATACCTTGCTGGCAATGCAGGCGACACCGACTTCGCTCAGAAATGTGTAAGCGCCACGCTTGAACAGTTTGGCAAGATCGACATTTTTGTCAATAATGCTGCAACGAACCCTTATGCAGGGCCGACACTCGGAGTAAGTGAAGCGCAGTTCGATAAAACGTTTCAGGTAAACCTTCGTGGCCCGTTGTTTTGGTGCTCGCAGGTGTGGAATCAACACATGAAAGATAATCCTGGTGTCATCATCAACATTGCT
>CANKUF010000040.1 GCA_947486675.1 Acidimicrobiaceae bacterium | reverse complement strand
AAAAGGTTTAAATAGTTGCTCGCAACCTTGCGATACAACTGAAACACAGGCCAATGAAATAGATACAAACCGTACGAGCGACGGCCAAGATACGTGAACACGGGATTGCCGAGCACTGCATTGCCCATGAACGACTGCGGGTGAACCGCAGCAGTGATAATCGCACATGTTGCAACTCCTACGAGTAGGAACCCACCTTGAAATAGCGGGTCGTACCCGCGGATGCCGCCGGTTTCAGCAACGAACACCACATCATGGAATGTCCACATCATGTACGCAAGCCCTGCAATGCCCGCAACGGCAAATGCTGAAACTATGTGACGATCATTGGAACTATTTGAGCCAGTGAACATCGCTGGTCGGAACCAGAAAGCTAATGCGGCACCTAAGAACAAACCACCTGAGCGACCAATGGTTCCCAGAAACAAGAAGTCAAGACGCGAAACAGCGTGCCCAAAGAGAGAGATGTATTGCTCTGGGGTTTCAATTGGTGTTCCGCGAACACCAGGGGCGTATGTAGTTGCAACATATATGGCAATAGCAACTGAAATGCCAAGGAATATGACGCCCAATTTTGCTGGCCGACGCCCGTACTTCTTCAACACCACTGCAATGAGCACCGGCCACACCAAATAAAACTGTTCTTCAACTGCAAGCGACCATAAATGTCGAAGTGGATCTAGTGCGCTTGCATCAAAATACGAGGCACGTGACCAAATTTTGAACCAGTTAAAAACATAAATGAAGGCAGCAATAACATCGCCGCGTAGTTTGCCTAATTCAGCACGCTCAAACAGCGAGCAATAAATTGTTACTCCAAGCAGCAGCGTCCACATTGCCGGCAATAAACGGCGCGCTCGGCGCATCCAAAAAGCTCGGAAATCAATCTTGCCGTGTTGTTGAGATTCGTTCAGTAGTAACAGCGTGATCAGATACCCGCTGATTACAAAAAACACTTCTACGCCAAGAAAACCACCAGGAAGCCAGTCTTTATTTGCGTGGTAGACCACCACCGCCAGCACCGCAATTGCACGCAAGCCATCAAGGCCGGGCAAATACGAAATGGATTGCTGGGGGCGATTCACTTAACGAAGGTTATTTACAATTTCGGCCATCAGCGAGCCAGCCTCAGTTGGGTTGAGTCCAATCTTCACGCCAGCCATGCGCAACGCGTCCATTTTCCCCTGAGCGGTTCCCTTACCGCCAGAAACAATTGCGCCAGCGTGGCCCATCTTCTTGCCCGCAGGAGCTGTCACTCCAGCGATGTAAGCACTCATCGGCTTCGTCACATGGTTGGTGATGAATTCCGCAGCTTCTTCTTCGGCTGATCCACCAATTTCACCAATCATGATGATGGCGTGTGTCTCTGGGTCTGCTTGAAACTCGGCCAAGCAATCAACAAACGATGTTCCAGGAACTGGGTCGCCACCAATTCCGACACATGTGCTGACGCCAATTCCCTGCTGCTTCAATTCGTACAGCGCTTGATAGGTCAATGTTCCCGAACGCGAAACAATGCCAACGTTTGGACCGGACGCCGTTGGAAGTTGTGCAATCTCGCCTGCAGTAATGCCGATGTTGCATTTACCCGGGCTAATAATGCCTGGGCAGTTAGGGCCGAGCAAACGCGTTGCAGGAAAGTCGCGCTGCAATGTTGCAAACACTCGCGCTTCGTCTTGTGCGGGAATACCTTCGGTAATGCACACGACGAATCCGATACCTGCGCGCGCTGCTTCAAGAATTGCTGCAGGTGCTGCTTTTGGCGGAACTGCAATAAACGATGCAGTTGCACCAGTTGCCTTCACTGCATCTTCAACCGAATCGAAAACAGGAATTCCTTCAACGTCTTGCCCAGATTTTCCAGGAGTTACTCCACCCACAATTTGAGTGCCGTATGCCTTGTTGCGTAAGCCGTGAAAACGTCCTTGTCCGCCAGTTAAACCCTGAACAATGACCTTGGTGTTTTGATCTACGAAAATTGCCATGACGTTCCCTTACTTAGCCAACGCGACAGCCGCGCGAGCAGCTTCGAGCATGGTTGGTCGACTGGTGAGCTGTGAATCTGGAATGCCTGCCTCGGCAAGAATCTTGCGGCCTTCTTCGGCATTCGTGCCATCGAGGCGAATAACAATTGGTGCACGCAGCGTTACGCGCTTCACCGCTTCAACGATTCCCTTGGCTACTTCTTCGCCACGGGTAATGCCACCGAAAATATTGATGAAAATGCTCTTTACCTTGGCGTCTGAGTTAATTACTTCGAGCGCGGCCGTCATCATTTCGGCATTCGCACCACCACCAATATCGAGGAAGTTTGCTGCACTACCGCCAACTTGATTCACCACGTCCAAGGTGCTCATCGCTAAACCAGCACCGTTAGCAATGATTCCCACAGTTCCATCAAGACCGATGTATTGCAGGTTCTTTTCGCGGGCCAATTGCTCACGAGCATCAAGTTCTTCGGTTGCTGCGTACTCTTCCCACTCTGGGTGACGGAAGGCTGCATTGCTATCGAGGCTCACCTTCGCATCGAGTGCATGCACTTCGCCAGTTGGCTTCAAAATCAATGGGTTAATTTCTGCAAGATCGCAATCGCCCTTGGTGAAGCACTCGTACAGCTTCACCAACATGTCGGCAACACCGTCAAGAGCCTTCTCAGGAATTTTCGCGTCGATTGATGCTTGTCGAGCAGTCGCTAGCGACAAACCAACGATCGGGTTGATATGCAACTTCACGATTGCAGTTGGGTCTTTAGCCGCAACATCTTCAATTTCAACTCCGCCTTGTGCAGACAACATCAGTAGGTGCTGCTTTGCTGCACGATCAAGTGTGAACGACGCGTAGTACTCCTCGGCGATGTCTGATGCATGCTCGATCCACACACGCTTTACGACATGGCCCTTGATGTCCATGCCCAAAATGTTTCCGGCGTGCAAGCGAACTTCGTCAGCATTTGTTGCCAACTTGATTCCGCCAGCCTTGCCGCGTCCGCCTACTTGCACCTGAGCCTTCACAACAACTGGGTACACAGCCTTCTCGGCTTCGGCAACTGCTTCGTCAACGGTGTGCGCAACACCACCAGCTGAAACGGGAATGTTGTACTTGGCAAAATACTGTTTGCCTTGATATTCGAAAAGATCCATGAACTTCTTTCTTGTTATTGCTCGCGGGCATCAAGCGCTTGCTCGAGCCAACTTGCGATGTCTTTCAACGATGAACCAGGGCCAAAGATTTCGCCGACGCCTTGATTGCGCAATTCACGCGCATCAGCATCGGGAATCACTCCCCCGCCAAACACCAACACATCGCCAAGGTTGCGCGAACGGAGTTCTTCCATTACTCGCGGAAACAATGTGAGATGCGCACCAGACAACAACGACAGACCAACCGCATCGACATCTTCTTGCAACGCGGTTTCTGCAATTTGCTCTGGCAATTGATGCAGGCCCGTATAAATCACTTCGAAACCATGGTCGCGCAAAGCACGAGTGATGGTTTTGGCGCCTCGATCATGGCCATCTAGGCCAGGCTTGGCCACTACTACGCGGTAAGGACGTTTCACGACTACAGAACCCTACGCCCTTCGACGTGACCGATACCAACCCGCGGTTGGGCCCGAGAAGTAGGCACTGCCAAGCCGCATCGGCAACACTTGAGGCATGGCACGTTGGTCCAATTCGCCCTTTACCCGTGCGGTATTTCCCATTGTCGGGGGCATCTTCTTTTTTGCCGCACTTTTTGGGGTGACATGGCTAATGGCGACATACGTCACCAATAAGACAGAGGTGATCACTGCAACGGGAGACCGAACGTTCGTCGTTGGACAGGTCGCAGACATTGCCAAATCCATCTCTGAGAGCGGTCCGGTGTTGTATCCAGACCTGCGTGACCCATTGGGCAAGCGATCAATCGTGATTGAGCACAACGGCACAGACGTATCTAAAGGTTGGCAGGTGTACTACGCATACCCGGCCGATCGAACAGATGATTGTCTTGTCACACAGATTCAAAAAACTCACACGTTTACCGACTGCGAAGGCCGCACGCTCACTGTTGAGCAATTGATGCCACCAACTGATGTTCGTCCGATTGTGGAGAACAAAACCACGCTGCTCATCGACTTGCGGGGAACGATGAACCCCATAACGCCGTAACGTATTTATTCGCCAGATTTTTTCAGCGGTGCCCACGCAAGAGAAAGATGTTTCTCACCAACTAAACGGAAGCGAATTGCTGCTTCTGCTTTTTCGCCTTGACCGCGAATGTTGATAATGATTCCCTCGCCAAATGTTGGGTGAACAATTTCATCACCGATACGCAACCCATGATTTTCAGTTTGCATATGTGCACTCGACACCGGAGTAACAACTGGGCCAGTTCGCGACAATCGAGTAGTTGGCGCATAGCCACGGTCGGCTTGCGAACGATAGCTATAACGCTGCGAATCGGCACCAGAGTCGGTATTACCTTCGCGTTCAATGAGTTCTTCTGGAATTTCTGCAAGGAAACGCGACGGCGGGTTGTAGTTGGTGTTGCCAAACAAACTTCTGCTCCATGCATGACTGAGCACTAAGCGCTCTTTTGCGCGCGTGATACCCACGTACGCAAGCCTGCGCTCTTCTTCCAATTCCACTGGGTCGGTAAGTGCGCGATTGTGCGGGAAAATTCCTTCTTCAACGCCAACAATAAACACAACGGGAAATTCGAGGCCCTTTGCTGAGTGAAGCGTCATGAGCGTGACGTGATTTTCTGAATCGATTTGATCGGTGTCGGCAACGAGTGCGACTTGTTCAAGGAATTCATCTACTTGCATGAATTCGCTGGCAACACCAATGAGTTCTTGCACGTTTTCTTCGCGACCAGCAGACTCAACCGTGTCTTCAGCAACAAGTTCGGCAAGGTATCCGCTTCGTTCCATGGCGTGACGCAGTACAGGGCCAGGGCCTTCTTCCAGCATTGCTTGACACTCATCGAGTAGCTGCATGAATGTGTTAATTCCACGCACACCAGCCGCCCCCACCCCTGCTTCCGTTGCGCGACGCAATGCAAGTGCAAAAGAAATGCCTATTTCGTTGGCATATGCATCAACTTTTGCAACTGTCGTGTCACCAATGCCGCGTTTAGGCACATTGAGCACGCGCTTAATACTCACTTCGTCAAGCGGGTTAGACGCAAGGCGCAAATACGCCAAAGCATCTTTAACTTCACGGCGATCGTAGAACTTGGTTCCGCCGACCACTTTGTAGGGAACTCCGCCATGAGTTAACGATTCTTCAAGAACACGGCTTTGCGCATTGGTGCGATAGAACACGGCAAGTTCGCTCCACTTGCGATGCTCCTGGTCGTGCAACTCTTTCAAACGCGCAATCACCCATTTGGCTTCATCAAATTCGTCATTGGCAAAATACCGCACGATCTTCTCGCCCATGCCCTGATCAGTCCACAAGTCTTTCGGTTTGCGACTTGCATTGTTCGTAATAACTGCGTTCGCGGCATCCAGAATGGTTTGCGTGCTTCGGTAATTTTGCGCAAGCACCACAGTGGTTACTTCAGGGAAAGCATTTTCAAATTCCAAGATGTTGCGGAAGTCCGCGCCACGGAAGCGATACACGCTTTGGTCGGAGTCGCCCACGACACACACATTGTGATGCAATGCACCAAGCATGACCACGATGGCGTTCTGCGCCATGTTGGTGTCTTGATATTCGTCAATGAGAATGTGCTTAAAGCGCTCCTGATACACACGCAACACGTCGGGGTGTTGACGGAACAAGCGCACCACATTGGTGAGCAAATCATCGAAGTCCATTGCCCCAGCACGCTCTAGGCGCTTTTGATATTCACGATACACATCGACATACTTCTGATCGATGGTGTTATTCACCTGTTGCGCTGCATCGTGTGGAATGACTAGTTCGTTCTTCCACAAACTGATGCGTGCCTGCACTCCCCGAGCGCTGTATCGCTTCGGGTCGAGCCCTAAGTCGCGAATGCAATAACCAACGAGGCGTTGGGCATCGGATTGGTCGTAGATGGAAAACGTTTTTGGATAACCAAGATGATCAGCCTGAGCACGCAAAATTCGCACACACGCCGAGTGAAACGTGCTGACCCACATTTGCTTGGCAACAGGGCCAACAAGTGCTTGCACGCGATCGCGCATTTCCTGGGCAGCCTTGTTGGTGAAAGTAATGGCCAAAATATGCATGGGGTGCGTGTCATTGGCAATGAGATACGCAATGCGCTGTGTAAGCACCCGGGTTTTGCCCGAGCCGGCGCCAGCAACAACCAGTAATGGACCCGATGGATGCAGCACTGCATCGCGTTGATCTGGGTTTAATGCATCCAGATCAACGCTGGATGGAGGCTGCGAATGCGACACGAATTATGCGCGTTGCGTAATTCGTACTGGCAACTTGCGTGGTCCGCGAACCTGACCAAGGCTCCATGTAACCGCGCTTGGATTTGGGAGCTCAAACTTCGGAAAGCGTTGAATAAACACTTCAACCGCAACACGAAGTTCGAGACGAGCAAGGTTTGAACCGAGGCAACGATGAATACCAAGTCCGAAAGCAACATGGCGGTTTTCTTCGCGATCAATAACAACTTTGTCGGCATCGGGGAATACTTCAGGGTCGCGGTTAGCCGCTGGGAATGGAAGCAGCACTGAGTCGCCAGCTTTTACTGGGCAACCACCAATTTCGGCATCTTGGCTAACAATGCGCGCCATGGTGACCGGTGCATACATGCGCAACAGTTCTTCGATTGCTGTTGGCAA
>CANKUF010000039.1 GCA_947486675.1 Acidimicrobiaceae bacterium | reverse complement strand
CTGGGCAATTGAATTGGTGCGCAACCGCGAAACGCGTAAGCCACTGGTTCCGTTTAACGCCACCGGTGCAGATGCCAAGCCAATGCTTGACTTCGCAGCCGAGTGCAAGAAGCGTGGCCTATGGCCGTTCGTACACTTCAACCGCACGCATGTTGTGCCACCGTGCAACGCAACGCCAGACGAAGTTCGTGAAGGTATTGCAATTATCGACGAAGCGTTGACAGTCGCTGACTCGTTCTACGAAGGCTGATCTGAAGCGGGTTACAGCTGCGCTGTAACCCGTACTGAACCAACGACACTGCCGTGGCCCATAATGGGCGACTCAAACGCGCGTGCATCTACGTTGCTTATATCGATCCCCAATGCTTGAAGTGCAAACTTCATAACTGGCGGACGCGCGCGGTTAGCACCGTCGGAAATTTTGAGCGCAATTGCTCTGCCGTCTGGCATGGCAATAGCAAACACGCCCTCGGCGCCGTCTTTACCCATTAAGCCCGGGACGCCTTGAATGAGCAGCGTGATGTCGCGAGTTGGCCCACCCACCATTTCTGGATGCGTACGCATCGCATGGGCAACTTGCGATGCTGGTGTGCCTTCCTTGGCGATGGCTACCGAGCGAAACGCACGCGCCAGCCCGGTAAGCGAGAGCGCATGGGCAGGCGCACCACAACCGTCTACCCCAATAAACGATGCATCTTCCCCCGACAACTCGGGAACCATGTCGGTAATGCGTTGCTGAAGCGGGTGATCAACATGTAAGTACGTAGTGCGATCCCAATTGTTGTGCACACACGTTGCAAGCATGCCCGAGTGTTTTCCCGAGCAATTCATTTGCAACGCAGATTTTTTCAGTCCGGCACGAAGCGCAGCATCATGTGCGTCTGGATCAAGCGGATAATCGGCAGTGTTACCTAAGTCGTTTGGAGTGAGCCCTGCTGTTGCCAGAATTTCTGTTGCAGTCCGCAAATGCTCTTCTCGACCGTCATGACTTGCACACACCAGCGCAAGCATGTGCGGAGGCAACTGCAAACCATTGGCCACCATCGCCGTTGCCTGAATTGGCTTGGTTGATGAGCGTGGAAACACAATTGCACCTGGGTCGCCAAGTGCAAACTGCACCGAACCATCTTGAGCAAGCGCAACCACTGCCCCGTAATGCACCGACTCATCGTGCCCACTTCGCGTGGTCACTGCTAATTCCACAAACGCGTCTGACAACGGTGAATTACTCATCGCAACGCATCCACCAACATGGACATGAACTTTTCGTGACTTGCTCGCGTAACCACGATGGCATTTGGCTCTTGATGCATGACCCCAAGCGTGTCCATGACCACCATGCCGCGAGTAAGTGCTGAACCTGTTTCTGCTGCGAGATACCAATGGTGTGCTTCGGTGGCAACACTGGTGTCAATTGCGTACGCCATTGCAATTGGGTCGGGAAGATCGAACCCGTTCAAATGAGTTTCCTCCGCACAAAACTTTTCCAGCACGCGCTGAATATCTACTGAAAAACTTGCTCGATCTGTACCCAACGAACGAATCATTGCCGACTCCTGTGGAGTTACCACTGCTTCGGTGCGCGAAATATCCCACCCGACGAATTCCAAATGCATGCCCGACTGCAACACAATGTCCACAGCTTCAGGGTCCACCCACATGTTGAACTCGGCAACCTGTGTGACGTTGCCAATGTGATCTGCAACCGCACCCATCACCACACAACGTTTGACGGTTTTGGCAATACTCGGATCTTGTTGCAATGCAAGCGCAATGTTGGTTAGTGGCCCCAGCGTGACTAATTCAATATGGCCAGAATGTGCGTGGAGCGCCTCGATGAGTTTGTCTACTCCGCTACCTGGCGATGGAGTTCGACCAGTTAATGGAAGACCAATATCTCCCATTCCATCCTCGCCGTGCACGAACTGCGCCGTTCCAAGCTCCCGTGAAAGTGGCTTCGCAGCACCCGCATAAATTGGCATGGTTACCCCGCACAACTCTGCTGTGTACAGAGCGTTTTGCACTCCCATGTCGAGCGGTACGTTCCCTGCCACGATTGAAAGCCCAACAACGTCAATATCTGGGTGCATAAACGCCATGATCAGCGCTACTGCGTCATCACTTGCCGTATCGGTATCAATCCAAAATTTACGCTTCATCGGCAGACACCGTAACACTCGTAGTATCGGCATATGGCCAAGAACCGCAAGAGCGTTGGCAGTTTGATTGCCGAATTCGAAGCTGCAGGAAAACTCACTGCAAGTGAAGCCCAAGAGTTTCGAGATGCGCCCAGATGGGTGCTTCCCTTTTCCGATGTTGCCTCATACCTCGGAGGCTCAGTCATCTTTGTTGGCTTGGTGTGGATTGTGGTTGCGCTCATGCAAGACGTATCTCAGGCAGGCATTGACACCGCATTGTTCACTGCGTCATTTGCAACAGCAATTCTTTCATTCAAACTAATGAAAAAAGGCGGCAGGCTCAACACGCTCGGAGAAAGCATCGCTGCAGTTTCAACAATGACATTTGCATTTGCAATAGGACTCCTGCTCGACATTGTCAATGTGCAGGAGGATTTGATATTGCTTATCGTCTCTACTGTGGCCCTTGCGATTGGAATTGGACTGTCGTCGCGCACAACATTTATTGGCACAATCATCACTGTTGCTGCCACTCAACCGTTCATGGCGGCAGTCATTTCAGAGTTCATCCCAGATACGCCCATCACCCCGTTGCTCTTTGTCGGTTCTGGATCAGTGCTTATTTGGTTTTCACTTCGCAATATTGGACTTCGACTTATTGCCCGTGGCGCAGGCGCAGTCAGCATCGTGATTGCTTCAATCGGCTTCTCCACTTGGGACAACAACTTGTGGCAACCAATCATTGGTTTCGCAATTGTTGGTTTGTTGTTCACCTTTGGAGCAAAACGTATGCACTTGGAGATCGTGGCAGTTGGTGGACTAGGGATAACCATCATTACTGGCATTCTTGCTGGTCAACTTTTTGATTCTCCGCTACTACAGGGCCTATCGGTTATCGGAGTTGGCGCAATAATTATTTTCACCGCAATCGCTATTTCCAAAAAAGGCGACGCTGTCACCTAGAGTTTCTTCATGCGCTGGGGAGTCTGTTTTGCATTGCTGTGCGCCATCTTTTTCCCTCGTGTAGCCCTTGCTCAAGACGAGTCATCGATGTACGTGTTTCCGTTTTCGCGTGTGCCAGTGACTTACCCCAAGGACCACTTGCACTATCCGGCAGTCGATGTTGAAGGTTGCTATGCGCGCATTCTTGCCCCCACTGCGGGTTTCATCTCACAGTTACATCGACTCGACAAATGGACTCCCGAAAATGACTCGCCGGGAACACGTGGAGGATTGACTATCACTGTGCAGGGCGATGATGGAGTTCGCTACTTCTTTTCGCACCTGGGGCGAATCAAAGTGCTGAAGAACCAGCGCGTTGCCGCAGGAGACTGGATCGGTGTGATGGGTTCGAGTGGAAATGCGCGAGTCACGCGCTGCCACACTCATTTTGGAATGTCGCGTGTCTGCCCATTGGCAGAGGTGTACTTATTGCAGGGAGAAATCTGGCCGCAAAAGTATCTCAACGCTTGGAAACAGGGCCAACAACTTTCGCCACGAAAAGAAATTCGCAAACTCGAGAAAAAAGACCCGCTTGGCTGCTCACGTTCGCGAGCAGATTCCGCCATTGACGGAACGAGAGGAAATTAAATCAGGCCAAGTTGGCGAACAGCATCACGCTCTTCACCAAGTTCTGCAACTGAGGCATCGATACGCGCGCGACTGAACGCGTCGATGTCTAGTCCTTGCACAATTTTGTATTCACCGTTTACGCACGTGCACGGGAATGAAGAAATTAAGCCTTCTGGAACGCCGTAGCTGCCATCCGATGGAACAGCCATCGACACCCAGTCACCTGCAGGAGTTCCTTGCACCCATGAACGAACGTGTTCAAGAGCAGCATTGGCAGCAGAAGCAGCAGACGATGAACCGCGAGCCTTGATGACCGCAGCGCCACGCTTGGCAACTGTTGGAATGTACGTGTCTTCAATCCACTGTTGATCGTTGATGAGTTGTGCAGCATTCTTGCCATCAACTTCAGCATGAAACAAGTCAGGGTATTGAGTTGTTGAGTGGTTACCCCAAATGGTCATCTTCTTTACTGAAGTAACCGGGCGACCAGTTTTTTGTGCCAACTGACTGACTGCACGGTTGTGATCGAGGCGTGTCATCGCGGTGAACTGACGCGGATCAATATTTGGAGCATTGTGCATGGCGATGAGTGAGTTGGTGTTGGCTGGGTTACCAACAACAAGAACCTTCACGTTCTTCTTGGCATTTGCGCTTATTGCTTGGCCTTGTGGCTTAAAGATTCCGCCATTTGCCGACAACAGGTCGGATCGCTCCATGCCATCTTTACGCGGCATCGCTCCAACCAACATGGCAATATCGGCATCACCAAATGCAACATTGGCGTCGTCGGTGCAGATTACGTCGACCAATGGACTGAATGCACAGTCATCGAGTTCCATTTTCACACCACCAAGCGCACCGAGCGCGGGTGTTACTTCAAGTAGTTGCAGGATGACCGGGGTATCTGGGCCAAGCATTGCACCTGATGCGATGCGGAAGAGCAGGCTGTAACCGATTTGTCCGGCTGCGCCGGTGATTGCAATTCGAACTGGTGTTGTCATGGCGAAAACCTTACTTCCCTATTGCTTGCATGATGAGATCCGCGTAGACCTTTTGGCCTTCATTGTTTAAGTGAACTTTGTCGCCGTACAGATATTCGGGGTGTTCCACGGCAACTTGATACCAGTCCAACACCTTCACATTTCCGTACATATTCGGCATTGCGCGAACCAAGGCATTGTTTGGATCCTGCCATTTTCTTGTTGGAACGTGAGCTGTAACGAAGAGCACCAAATCGACATCTTTCAATGGAACCATAATTTCGACCAAGGTTTTCTGGTCAACATAATTATTCGTTCCTAAGTGAATAATGACGAACTCGCCCAGGCGATTAATCGACTTCACGTAGTTGGCAATTTCTAATGCTTGCCTGAACGGACGACTCTTCAAAGCATCAACGGTGATTCCGCGATCGGTGAGAATTCGCGCAGCACCCAACATGACCGAGTCACCAATAGCAAGGATCGGGATCTGTTGCCCATCCAATGTCGTTGTCTGTGTTCCTGGAATGGTGGTGACATTCGGGTCTGGCGCAACAGTGGTTCCAAGCAGGTTTTGTACTGCATCTTCACCGCTCTTAATGCTTTCAGCAATTTTTCCTTCGCCGGTTCCGATTGCCAAACTTACAACCGAAAATACAGGAAGCACTGCCGCAACTACACCAAGTGCAAATATCTTGTTGCGTCGTTCGGTGTCAGCATCTGTTCGCGGGAATCGCAACTTGTGCCACGCCTCACCAAGTCGACCTTCACGCACTGGCATCTCAATAAATCGATATGACAATTCGGTAAGCGCCAAAATGATGATGAACAACACAATGAACTGTGCAATGTTCAAATAGTTGCTCGCAACCTTGCGATACAACTGAAACACAGGCCAATGAAATAGGTACAAACCGTACGAGCGACGGCCAAGATACGTGAACACAGGATTGCCCATCACTGCATTTCCCATGAACGACTGCGGGTGAACCGCAGCAGTGATCACCGCACACGTTGCAACTCCTACAAGTAGGAACCCGCCTTGAAACAGCGGGTCATACCCCCGGATACCACCGGTTTCAGCAATAAACACCACATCGTGGAATGTCCACATCATGTATGCCAATCCTGCGATACCTGCAACAGCAAACGCTGAAACAACGTGGCGATCATTGGAATTATTAGTGCCAGTGAACATTGCTGGTCGGAACCAGAAAGCCAATGCGGCACCTAAGAAAAGGCCGCCAGAGCGACCGATGGTTCCCAAGAATAAGAAGTCGAGGCGCGAAACAGCGTGTCCAAACAACGAGATGTACTGCTCTGGGGTTTCAATCGGCGTTCCGCGAACACCAGGGGCGTATGTCGTTGCGACATACATGGCAATAGCAACTGAAATACCAAGGAATATGACTCCTAGTTTTGCTGGCCTACGCCCGTACTTCTTCAACACCACTGCGATGAGCACCGGCCACACCAAATAGAACTGCTCTTCAACTGCAAGTGACCACAAATGTCGAAGTGGATCTAATGCGCTTGCATCAAAATACGAGGCGCGCGACCAAATTTTGAACCAGTTGAAAATATAAATAAAGGCAGCAACAACATCACCACGCAGTTTGCCTAATTCGGCACGCTCAAACAGCGAGCAGTAAATGGTTACTCCAAGCAGCAGCGTCCACAGTGCTGGCAATAATCGGCGTGCACGGCGCATCCAAAAAGCACGGAAATCAATTTTGCCGTGTTGCTGAGATTCGTTCAGTAGTAACAGTGTGATCAGATACCCGCTGATTACAAAAAACACTTCTACACCGAGAAATCCACCAGGCAGCCAGTCTTTATTTGCGTGGTAGACCACCACAGCCAGCACCGCAATTGCACGCAAGCCATCAAGGCCTGGCAAATACGAAATAGATTGCTGCGGGCGATTCACTTAACGAAGGTTATTTACAATTTCGGCCATCAGCGAGCCAGCCTCAGTTGGATTGAGTCCAATCTTGACACCGGCCATACGTAATGCGTCCATCTTCCCTTGAGCCGTACCTTTGCCGCCAGAAACAATTGCGCCAGCGTGGCCCATTTTCTTGCCCGCTGGGGCTGTTACCCCAGCGTTCTACGCGCTCATTAGCTGCG
>CANKUF010000038.1 GCA_947486675.1 Acidimicrobiaceae bacterium | reverse complement strand
GCCGCGTCTTGCGTAAACACGTAACCAACTAAACCATGTTCGACATTGTTGGCAAGTGACAGCATTTCCTGTTCATCCGAATACGAAACCAGTGCGGCAACAGGACCAAATATTTCATCTTGCAAAATCTCGTCGTGCGGCGAAACCCCTGCAAGCACAGTTGCCTGATATCCGAATGCTGGCTGAGTGCTCGCAGAGCCACCGCACAACACTTTGGCTCCACGGCTTACCGCACCTGCAACTGCATTTACCACGCGCTGTTGCTGAGCGCGAGACACCAATGGCCCAAGTGTGGTTGATGGGTCCAAACCGTCACCAAGCTGAAGTGCAGCCATTCGTGTAGTGAATTTTTCGGTGAACTCTGACAACACTTGTTCATGAACGTAAAACCGATTAGCAGCAGTGCATGCAGCACCACCATTGCGCATTTTCGCAAGCATCGCTCCGTCAACTGCAACATCGATATCAGCATCTGCACACACAATCAACGGTGCGTTACCACCCAGCTCCATACTGCAGTTGATTACGCGCTGTGCAGCTTGAGCAAGCAGCAGTGAACCCACACGTGTCGAGCCAGTAAAACTGAGTTTGCGCACCTTGCCAGAATTCAGCATCGCTTCAACCGCTGGGCCTGGCGGGTCGGCGACCACAACGTTCACAACACCATGTGGCACTCCCGCACGGCGAAGAATGTCAGCAATTGCAAGTGCAGTTAATGGCGTATCGTGCGCGGGTTTTAAGACAACGGTGCAACCTGCAGCAAGCGCTGGCCCAATTTTTCGTGTGGCCATGGCAGCAGGAAAGTTCCATGGCGTTGCGAGTAACGCAACACCAACTGGCTGACGCGAAACCAGCAACCAATTTGAACCACTCGGTGCACGGCGGTAATCGCCATCAATGCGAACTGCCTCTTCGCTAAACCAGCGAAAAAACTCTGCAGCATAGGCAACTTCGGCACGCGCATCGCTCAGCACTTTGCCCATTTCGAGGGTGATTGTTCGAGCAAGTTCTTCCTGTTCCGCAATCATGATGTCAAATGCCTTGCGCAGTATCTCTGCGCGCACGCGTGGCGCGGTGTTCTTCCACGGTACAAATGCATCATTGGCCATATCTACCGCGTGCAGGCAATCCGCAATTGATGCGTTGTCAACCGTGCCAATTGCAAGTCCCGTTGCAGGGTTCAGCACTTCAATTTGGGAGGACATGTTTGCTCCTATTTCTGAAGTTCAACGCCAGAGATTTGCTTAATTCGATCGCGCAAAAACTCAAAAGCCGTTTTGTTTTCGGCAATCAGCACGTCATCTGCTGGGTGCAAGAACAACGGAGTTGAAATGCGCGCACGCTTGGCGGCTTCGCCAACGGGGTTATTCACTCGGTGTGTAGTGCTTGGGTAGTACCCATTCGTTACATAGTCCAACATGTCACCCGCATTAATGGCCACGCTGCCCGGGTCGCATGGTACGTCGTGCCAATTCCCATTCAGGTCACGCACTTGCAAACCAGGCTCATTTGAAGCCGGCAACACCGTGATCATGTTGATGTCTTCGTGAGCAGCAGCGCGCACCGCATCTGCAGGCTCGTCGCCACGCAATGGCGGGTAATGCAAAATTCGCAGCAACGTGCGCCGCGTGCCTTCAATCATTTGTGAAAGTGGCATTGAAAAGTTCTTCGAAATTTCCTCAGGTGTGTTTGCCTCGACCCATGTAAGCAGCTCTGCTGCAAGCGTCCAACCAGCTTGGTAAACGGCTGCGGCACTCGCCGACTCGTGTTCTGGTTGTCGACCCCACGGATACCAGTGGTAATACTCCTTAATATCTTTCACCTCTGCGCCAACTGCAGTTTCCGCTTCTTCAAGAGGTCGATAACCATCTTGTTCTGTTTCACTTGGCAAATAATTCCATTTACGTTCTGAACGGAAAAAGTCGTGCCACTCGCTTTGTAGACGCAAAACAATGTCGTACGGAATGGGGTGATTAATCAGTACAGCAAAGCCTGTTTCGCGAAGCGACTTGGTGAATAGCTTCGGTGCATCTGGCGATGTGTAGTCGACTACTGCGACGTCCATATCTCTCAGACTACGGGTGTTCAGATGCTGTCGCCACTCATGTCATGCCTCTATTCAGTAATGTGGCACAGTGCATACGAAGCGATTAATCCTCACGCTTCAAATTGCAATGGGTGTGTTGGCCTCGGGGTATGGCGTCATGTTCACCATGCTCGATGATTGGCGTGCTGAATTCGGCATCCAAGAAACCGGACTCAGCATGATTATTGCGGTCGGCTTTTTTACTTCATTTATTGCTCAACTCACTATTGCCCCGTATGCCGACCGAGGACATGCCCGCAAGCTGATGACCGTTGGCATGGCGGCAAATGCTGCAGGAGCATTGATCATGGCTTTTGGATCTTCGCTGCCGCTGTTTTTGCTTGGACGTTTCGTCATGGGTGTTGGAGCCGGAATTGCAATTCCTGCAATTAAGCGAATCGTCATTGTTAGTGACCCGGAAAACATGGGTGGCAATCTTGGACGAGGTGTTTCAATTGAAGTTGGTGGTTTTGCAATTGGTCCAGTCATTGCGGCACTCACCGTTGATTCCATCAATCTTGCTGCGCCATTCATTCTTATTGCAGTGCTCATTACCATCGCCGGCGCCATCATTGCTCGTCTCAATATCACCGAAACTGCTGTTGAAGATCGCACAGAAGAACGCTTTGCAATTGACTTGTTGAAAAATCGCGCAGTGCTCGGGTCCATCCTTGTTGGCGTCGCGCTGTACGTGATGATCGGCGTGTACGACTCGTTGTGGGTCATCATGATGGATGACTTGAAGGCTCCGCATTGGATAGGTAACGCTGGTGTTGCTTTGTTCGGGTTGCCGTGGATCTTCTTTGGCGCACTCGGTGGAAGAATCGCACAAAAGCATGGCCCTCTTCGTGTAAGCGCATTCGGTTTAGCGCTTGGTGCTTTGTATATGACCTCGTATGGGTTTATGACCATGCCGTATCTCATGCTCAGCGTTGGACTCACTCAATCCATTCTCGATTCACTTACCGTCACCGGAATTGGTGTTGCCGTTGCTCAAGCAACGCCGCCAGAACGACAAGCGGGAGCATCTGGATTATTAGGTGGAATGCAAACGTTGATGGGTGGAATTGCAGCAATGTCTGCGGGCACCATGTACGAACACTTTGGCCAAAAGTTTGCATTCACAGCAACGGGCGTTGCAATGGCAATACTCGTTTCGCTTGGTTGCTTCCTGGTTGGCAAAAAATGGCTGCAAAAGCCAACCCTTACTACTGCCTAATCAGGCTGGGCCTGAGAACATCCCGCCATTTCGCTCATATGTCGTTACTGGAGATTTGTCATCTTCATAACGATTGATTTCGGCGCGACCAACTACGTGCCAGTGCACTTCGTCTGGTCCGTCGGCTAAACGCAATGTGCGCTGACCTGCGTACAAACGAGCGAGTGGTGTCCACTGGGAAATACCCGTGGCACCAAACACTTGAATGGCTTCGTCAATGATCTTGCATACGCGCTCAGGAACCATTGCCTTCACTGCGCTTACCCACACACGGGCTTCTGCGTTACCCAATGTGTCCATGGCCTTGGCTGCGCGAAGAACCATGAGGCGCATCGCTTCAATTTCAATACGAGCTTTGGCAATGGTTTCCGTGTTCTTGCCCAAACGTGCAATTGGCTTACCAAATGCTTCGCGTGAAAGTCCGCGACGAATCATCAGTTCGAGTGCTCGTTCACCTGCTCCAATTGAACGCATGCAGTGGTGAATGCGTCCTGGTCCTAAACGAACTTGCGAAATCTCGAACCCGCGGCCTTCACCCAACAACATGTTTGAGGCAGGCACGCGAACGTCGGTGAAACGCAAGTGCATGTGACCATGCGGTGCATCGTCTTCGCCGAACACTTCCATTGGGCCAAGTATTTTTACGCCAGGTGTATCCATTGGTACCAAAATTTGCGAATGGCGCTTGTGCGGCGGCGCATCTGGGCTGGTGAGCAACATGCAAATCATGATCTTGCAACGTGGGTCGCCTGCACCAGAGATGTAGTACTTCTCGCCGTTGATGAGCCACTCGTCGCCGTCAAGTTCTGCACGGCATTCCAAATTCTTTGCATCAGACGATGCCACGTCTGGTTCGGTCATTGCATATGCCGAGCGAATTTCTCCAGCAAGTAGTGGCTTCAACCACTTCTCTTTTTGCTCTGGTGTACCAACGCGCTCCAACACTTCCATGTTGCCGGTGTCTGGTGCACTGCAGTTCATTGCTTCGGATGCAATTGGGTTCTTGCCAAGTTCTACAGCAATGTATGCATAGTCCAGGTTTGAAAGGCCTTCTCCGGTTTCGGAGTTTGGCAGGAAGAAGTTCCACAAACCCTTTGCTCTCGCTTTGCGCTTCAATTCATCTAGCAACTCAAGTTGGCCTTCGCCGTATTGCCAGCGATCTGGCCTTCCTTCGCCAAGTGCGAAATATTTCTCGGTCACTGGCTCAACTTCGTTGGCAATAAATTCTTTGACCGCGTTATACAACGGAACTGCTTTAGCCGACATGGCCAAGTTCATTGCATCGTCAGTGGTAATTCCTGAATACATTCCGGGTGCTGGCATGCCCCCACGATACCCCCGAAGGTTTACGAGGTCTTAGTTGAGGATGATAAGAGGGATTTCGCGGTCGGTGCGTTGCTGATACCCGGCATACCCCTTGTACTGCTGCTCCACAATTGGCCACATGCGTGCACGTTCTTCTGTAGTTGCGGTACGAGCGGTCATCATTTTGTTAGGGCCACCTTTGTAGCGCACCTGTACCTGTGGGTTGTCGACCAAGTTCAAATACCACGCAGGATGAAAGTCGTCTCCGCCGCGCGAAGCAACGATCACAATGGATTCACCTTCTTGAATTGGTGAAGTCAACATGCAGCTACGAGGTTTGCCGCTTTTACGACCAATAGTGGTCAGTTCGAGCACGGGCATATTGCCTGCAGTCCAACCCGCTTTGCCACGTGTAACGGCAAGGATTAAACGGTGAATTCCGTTCATGGACTTGAGTGCGAAGTTGCTTGGCATCAGTGCACCGGCATTCCGTCAGCGGCGCCTACGACACCCGACACATATTTCGGTTTGAACAGCAACACAAATGACAGTCCTGCAAGTCCAATGCACATAGAAGCAACTATAAGCGGTTGGCTCGATGTGATTGACGTAGTGATGTAGCCAACCAGTACTGCAGCGGGCACCTGCGAAAGGCTGGACACGCTGGCATAGATGCCCATGGCTTCACCTTGCTTGCCCATTTCCGCAGAGCGGCTAATAAGACTTGACGTATTCGCCATGCACAGACCGTTAAATGTTGCAAAGAATGGAATGACCATATACAGATACATCGAACTTGATGTCGGCGTGAGGAAATAGATCAACATCATTGCGCCAGTTCCGAACATAGAGAACTTCAGCACCTTGAAGTCCACAAGTTTTTTTGCCACCCGCCCAACAACAAGCCCCTGCGAAAGCGCAATGCATAAACCAACGATTGCGAAATAGTCACCAATCTTTGACGAACTGAAACTGAACTTGTTGCGCAAGTACACACCAAAGAACGTGGTGAAGAATGTAAATCCTGCGCTGAACAAGAAACTCGAAATGAGAATTACACGCAATCGATCTGACTTGAAACCATTGACCACATTGTTTAACGACTGACCGACCCTGATCTTGCCACCATGGAATTTTTCTTTGATGGTTTCAGGGAAGGTAGTGAGAACAGCAGTGCAGTTCAACAATGCAAGAACTGCGGCAAACCAAAATGGGGTTGTTGCACCAAACCAATGTGGGGTATCAAACAGACCGTAGAAGCTGACACTCGGCGAACTTAACTTTCCACCCAAATACGGCCCGACGATGAAGCCCATCCCAAAGGCGGCTCCCATGTATCCAAAGTTCTTGGCGCGGTTTTCGTGTGTACTGATGTCACCAATTGCGGCCTGTGCAACCGCAAGGTTTCCACCGGTCAAACCATCGAGCCCGCGGGCTGCAAACAACAACGGCAAGTTGCCGGTGCTAATGCCAATTGCAAAGAGAACGTATCCAATCGCAGTACCGAAAATGGAAAGTGCAAGAACCGGACGGCGTCCGTGGCGGTCAGATAACTGACCCAAAATTGGAGCAGCAATAAACATGCAGAACGGGTAAATGGCCTGCAACCAACCGAGCATGATCATCCCTTGTGTGAAAGACCAGCCCTCTGGTGTCACTCGGAATGGACCATCGGTAATGAGTAGTGGGAACACAGGAATCAAGATTCCGAACCCCAAGAGGTCAATGAAGACCGTGGTGAATATTGCCAACATTGGGTTCTTGCGCATTGAAAGACCCTAGTCTTGTTCGCATGAAAGACATCTTCTCGTTAAATGGCAAAGTTGCTCTCGTTACTGGTGGATCACGTGGAATTGGTGCGATGATCGTGCAAGGGTTCCTCGAACATGGTTGTTCGCGCGTGTACATCACTGCACGCAAGGGTGCACAGTGTGACGCCGCAGCCAAAGAATTGTCTATGTATGGCGAATGCATCTCTATTCCTGGAGATGTGTCGACACAAGAAGGAATTGCTTCACTTGTTGCCGAAATCTCCAAGCGCGAGTCAAAGCTTGACATTTTGGTAAACAACGCAGGTGCTGCTTGGGGTGCAGAATTTGACGAGTTCCCTGAAAGCGGTTGGGACAAAACGGTAGACCTCAACATGAAAACTCCGTTCTTCCTCACCCAGGCACTGGCTCCACTACTTCGCGCAGCATCGTCAAAAGATCGCTTGGCAAAAGTCATCAACATCGCGTCCATCGATGGTGTATCTGTCAACGAAATGGAAACATATCCGTACGCAGCCAGCAAAGCGGGCCTCATTCACATG
>CANKUF010000037.1 GCA_947486675.1 Acidimicrobiaceae bacterium | reverse complement strand
TGCACCAAGTGGGAAACGAATCACCAACGTGGTGGTGCATCATTCGGCAAAGACCACTCGAACGGTAAAAACTCTTGGAGTGACGGTAAAACCAATGAAGCGAGTGAACAAAAGTCATTGGTGGCTGTCGGCAACTGTTGAAGGAGTTTGAGTGTGACTGCACATCGCTTATCAGTTGAAAATATTGAGCGGTCGGCTCGTGAAATTAATCCGGTATTCACAGGCACTCCGCAGTACAACAGCGAACCGCTCTCGCAGGCCCTTGGTGCCGACGTGGTGTTGAAAGTAGAAACACTGAACCCCATCCGCAGCTTTAAGGGTCGCGGCGCAGATTTTTTCATGAGCGAAACTCGAGAAACGTTTCGGAATCAAAATTTAGTGTGCGCAACTGCCGGAAACTTCGGGCAAGCGATGGCCTATGTCTGCCGCAGCAATAATCGGCCACTCATTATTTACAGCGCAACAAACGCAAGCTCACTCAAGATTGATCGCATGCGTTCGATGGGCGCAGATGTTCGACAAATGGGTGACAACTTTGATGCAGCAAAAGAGCATGCAAAAGTTTTTTGCGCAGAAACAGGTGCACACTTTGTTGAGGACGGTCGAGACATTGCCATCTCTGAGGGTGCGGGCTCAATTGCCGTTGAACTTATGGCGAATGCATCGTTTGATGCAGTACTGATTCCCCTTGGCAATGGGGCATTAATCACGGGAATGGCCCGCTGGATCAAGCACGTTTCTCCCGGTACGCAAGTTATTGGAGTGTCGAGCGCTACGGCCGATGCCATGCATGCCTCGTGGAAGTCGGGCTCTGTTATTGAACGTGAATCGGCCAACACCATTGCTGACGGCATCGCCGTTCGTACACCGGTGCCTGAAGCATTGACCGACATGATGGGAATAGTTGATGATGTGTTGTTGGTCTCTGAAGACGGACTCAAAAGCGCAATGAAATTGGTATTTGATAAGGCTGGTCTTGTTACTGAGCCGGCAGGTATCGCAGGCATTGCGGCAGTGCTTGAGCATCAGGCATTGCGTGGCAAGAAACTTGCCACCGTTTTATGTGGCAGCAATTTAACTGCAGAGCAAGTGGAGATGTGGTTGCGTTAGTCTGATCGCCATGCATGTAGGAATAGTTGGCGCAACAGGAATGGTCGGAACGGTAATGCGACAGTTGCTTGCCGAGCGAAAATACCCTGTCACCACGCTTCGACTGTTTGCATCAGCGCGTTCGGCAGGTTCGATCATTGAATGGAATGGCCAAAAGATAGTCGTTGAAGACGCAACGCAAGCAGACCCTCATGGACTTGATGTGGTGTTGTTTTCCGCAGGTGCCACCACATCGCGCGCACTTGCCGAGAAGTACGCAAACGCTGGTGCAATGGTCATTGATAATTCATCTGCATGGCGCATGAATCCAGATGTTCCGCTAATCGTTTCTGAAGTAAACCCTGAAGACGTTGCACTCGCTAAGAAGCGCATTATTGCTAACCCAAACTGCACAACAATGGCTGCAATGCCAGTGCTCAAGCCGTTGCATGATGCAGCAGGCCTTGTGCGCATGATTGCCAGCACGTATCAAGCAGTAAGCGGTGGAGGAGTGTCAGGTGTTAGTGAGCTTGATGTGCAGGCAAAGAGTGCCGCGCCAACGGCTGAAGCATTGACCTATGACGGTAAGGCCGTGAAGTTTCCTGAACCACATAAATTTGCACGCACCATTGCTTTTAATGTGCTGCCAATTGCTGGATCGTTGATGGATGACGGATCGCTCGAAACCGATGAAGAGCAAAAGCTACGTAACGAGAGCCGCAAGATTTTGCACATTCCAAATTTGCGCGTATCAGGCACATGCGTTCGAGTGCCGGTATTTACGGGTCACTCGCTCAGTATCAATGTTGAGTTTGAGCGAGCAATCACAGCGGCGCAAGCTACAGAGATTTTGTCGAAGGCACCCGGAGTAATTGTGGAAGACATTCCGACGCCGTTGCTTGCTGCTGGTCAAGACCCAAGCTTTGTAGGAAGAATCCGCCAAGATGCTTCAGTTGATGGCAATAAGGGTTTGGCGTTGTTTATTTCAAACGACAACTTGCGCAAAGGTGCGGCACTGAACGCACTGCAAATTGCCGAGCTACTCATTAAATAACGATTTAGTCGTTAAACCCAGCCATCACCAGGCTTGGGCGTTGTAGCCAGTTATCTGCTGGGTAATTGGCGTGACTATCAATTGCGTGAATGGTGTACGCATGGCGTGGATGAGCACTGGTATTTGGTCCACTCATGTGGGGAAGAGTTCCATTCAGCAGCACCAATGTTCCACGTTCGGCTTCAAGAGGTACGAGGCCCTCTGTTGGGTAAGGGGTCTCGTCGAACACTTCCATGTAACTAGCAGTGCGGTCCGCGTTGACTCGCGATCGTGATTTCACAGGAATCTTGTGACCACCAGGAAGCGCCCACATACAACCGTTTTCTGTGGTGGCATCATCGATTGCAAACCAAAAACCTACAACTGATTGTGGTTCAGTCCACAAAAAAGTGTGGTCGGTGTGGCAGTTCACTTCGCCACCAATGCGTGGCTGCTTAAAGATGTACATGCTCTGCAGCAACTTTGGCTCTTGCATGCCAATTTGGTTGGCGAGCGCTGCGAGTTTTTCGTTGTGACTGAACTTGCTGAACTGAGGGTCGAGGTCGTGCATAGCGTGACCAAGTTTGTTTAAACACAAATGTGCTTCCGCGCGTAATTTTCCCTGCTCGTCGAATGCATCTTTTTCAAAAAAACAACGGATCTTGTCGCCACTGGTAAGAAAGTACTGATCGGCAGCATGAGTAGCAGTGGAGTCAGCAGTAAAAATAGTTGCCTGCTCTGGCGAAGGTACGTGTTCCTTGGCAAGTTGCATGGCGCGCTCGCGTAAGGCCAAGCACGCTTCGTCGCTTGCAAACTTTGGCAGAACCACAAATCCGTCGTTATGAAATTGTGCAAGCTGTGCATCGGTAAGAACTGGGGTCATGACGAGTTACTTGTCTGCCGGATTTTCGAAATTGGAATGCTCAGGAAATGCTGCGGGAAGCAGCACCGTCATTGGCGTTGGTACACCCTCAACTTCCACTAACAGTTCTGCGCCGCCGTGTTCCCACAACAACTGACGGCAACGACCACATGGTGTGACGTGGGTTCCATTACCTACACAGGTGACGGCAATCAGTCTTCCTCCACCGCCCATGTGCAGTTCGCCGATCATGGCGCACTCGGCACACAATGTGAGACCATACGACGCATTTTCTACGTTGCACCCAGAAATGATTCGACCATCATCGACAAGTGCAGCAGCACCGACGCGAAACTTCGAATACGGAACGTATGCGTGTGTTGCGGCTTCATTGGCAGCATTGCGAAGCGCTACCCAATCAATTGCAGGAGTGGCCATAACGCCACATTACTTGCGGCGGGAGCGTTCCACTTCTTCAACTGCTGCCATCACTTGGCTACCCAGTTCTCGTACGCGTTGCACAGTCAGCGCATGGTCAATCGTGAGCGAACGCTTTTCGTGCACAACGACTCGGCCATTGACTACAACGGAAGACACGTCGCCTCGTCCAGCCGCAGCAACGATTGCCACATGTGGGTCAAACACGGGGGTGAGCGACGGCGAGTCCACATCGAGCACGATGATGTCGGCTGCTTTGCCAACCTCTAGCGATCCAATGAGGTGGTCCACATGCAGTGCTTTTGCACCGTTGATGGTGGCCATGCGCAGGACATCGAGTGCTGGCAACACGGTTGGATCATGTGAGGTGTTCTTTTGCGCATACCCAGCAAGTCTCATGGCCAGCCATAAGTCCAAGTCATTGCCCGAAGCTGGGCCGTCGGTGCCGAGTGCAACGTTGACGCCGGCTTTGTGCAGATCGAGAATTCGCGCTGTTCCACTTGCCAATTTTTGGTTGCTGGCGGGGCAGTGCGTGACCGATGCGTTGTGATCGGCGATTAATTCGATGTCCTCGTCGGTGAGGTGTACTCCGTGAGCAAGTACTGCTTCAGTCAACAAATCAGTATCAGCAAGCACTTGAATTGGTGTGCGTCCATTGTGGCGATTGGCAACCAATTTCATTTCGCCAACGGTTTCACTTGCATGCACATGAATATGAGCGCCGTGCTTTTCAGCCAATGCTGCAATGCGCAGAAGGTGCTCTTCTCCAAGCAAATACGTACTGTGTGGTGCAAGCCAATTCAATGAATCGTTACCTGCAGCATTCGCTGCGGTGAGCCATGTGTCAGACCATTCCATACGTGCATCGAACGAAAGTGGCTCTGGGCCGTCTGATTCGAGCAAGTTCGGAGCCGAGAAGATGCGTGCGCCACTGCGGACCGCAACTTCTTGTGCTGCATCGGGCAAGTAGTACATGTCGAGTGTGGTGGTAATTCCACCGAGCAGCGATTCAAGAGCGCCAAGTTCGGTGCCGGCAACAACTGCGTCGTGATTCAAAATATTGATCTCTGCTGGCATCAAGCGCGCAAGAAAGTCTTCCAAGTTCATGTCATCGCCAAGTCCACGGAACAACGTCATGCCCAAGTGTGCGTGAGCGTTCACGAGGCCGGGCATCACTATTCCACCACGAGCATCAATCACATTGGTAGCGGTGTGCGAAACAGGGCCAGGAGCAATTTCGCGAATCAATCCATTTTCATCAACAACAATCGTGGCGTTATCGATAATGGTGCCTTGCGCATCCACAGTGACCACACGGGCGTTGATGATGGCGAGCATGTCGTTACTCATAAAGCGAGTGTGCCTTTCTGTTGATCGAAGGCAATGAGAACGCGACCCAACAGGTCGCCTACTTTCTTCGACGAATCTTTACCAACTTGAATCACTTCTTCACCAGAGAGCTTGTTGCCACTGAGGCCAGATGCAAGGTTGGTTGCTAGTGACAAGGCCAACACGTTCATTCCTAAATGGCGAGCAGCGATGGTTTCGAGCACGGTGGACATTCCCACCATTTCTGCACCCCAAGTTGCTGCCATTCGAATTTCAGCGGGTGTTTCAAAGTGTGGGCCGTGCAGTCCTAAGTACACGGCTTCATTGATACCCGGTTCAACCGTGCGAACGAGTGCGCGCAGTGATTCGTTGTATGCATCGGTGAGGTCAACAAAACGGCCTGCAAGTGGTGCGGGAGCATTGTCCCCAGTAAGCGGCGAATGCGCAGTGAGGTTGATGTGGTCGCGAATGACCACTGGTGTTCCTACGTTCCAATCTGTGCGCAAGCAACCAGCGCCATTGGTGAGCAACACCGTGCGGCAACCAAGTGCGAACGCCGTACGCACGCCATGCACTACAGCGTGCACTCCGCGACCTTCATATAAATGTGTTCGGCCAGTAAGCAGCAGTACTGGTGTGGTGCCGATGCGAATGGACTTCAGCGCACCACCGTGACCGAGAGCGGTGGGTTTTTTAAATCCGGGAATATCGGCAACATCCAATGTGAGCACTGGTGAGGTAGACATTGCTTCGAGTGCCGGCACCGATTCTGCCCAGCCAGAACCCAATACCACGAGCATGTCGTGTTGAGCAGGAAATGCAGCGCGAATGACCGAAGCTGCGCTTTCTGCTAGCGCAAAGGCTTCATGCACCGCGTTTTCCATAACCCAATGCTACGCAGAGGGTTTCGCCTTTACTTGTTGTCGCCTGTAAAGTCGTTTCCCATGACCACCACAACGATTTCGTCATCAACTCAAGTACTTGCAGACCTCTTCCCACGTCGCGATTCCCGTAATCGGGCCATTGCACAGGACGCAGTGTTGGTAGTTGGTTTTGCACTGCTCACTGCACTTGCAGCACAGATTGAAATTCCATTGGGCTTCACGCCAGTTCCACTTACGGGTCAAACGTTTGCCGTGCTGCTCTCGGGTGCCGTGCTTGGTTCCCGCCGTGGCGCACTCAGTCAGTTGGTGTATTGGTTTGCCGGACTTGTTGGTCTTCCGTTCTATTCAGGTGGCGCGGGTGGTTGGGAAAAGGGAACTGGTGCAACCATGGGTTACCTCGTGGGCTTCGTTGTTGCGGCAGGCGCAATTGGCTACCTGGCAGAAAAGAAACACGATCGCAATTTCGCAACGTCGCTTCCAGCAATGCTGCTTGGCTCCACCATCATCTACGCATTCGGCGCAACTTGGCTATCAATTCATCTGAATGTGCCATTGGCTAATGGTGAGCAAAACGCAATCAACATGGGAGTTGCACCATTTTTGGTTGGCGACCTCTTGAAGGCACTCGTTGCTGCAGGTTGCACCACCTCGGTGTGGGCAGCAATTTCGAAGAGCAAATAGTTTCGCTCTTCGCGTTACTGTTTCGTTCGCTCTAGTTCGTACAGCACTGCTTCTGAAGATTTAGCAACCCATAATCCTGCGCCTGCTTGCACGAAATATTTCGACAAGCGATTGCGATACCAGTCGCCAGTGCGCGAGTGAATATCTAAATCGGTTGCCACTTTGTCCACCACATGACGCAGATCTGATTTGGTAGGCACTTCTAAATACAGAACATGTCGTGTTGCTTTTGCAAGATTACGAATTGCCGACTCAGCCTGTTTATCGCCAAGGTACTGCAACACGCCGTGACACACCACGAGATCAAACTTGGTGTTCGGCGCCCATATGCCAATGTCGTGTTGTTCGTGGCCGTATTTTTCGCATGCATGCTCGCTGATGTCGGTTGACAGACGTTTAACTTTTGGATAATTCTCGGCGTACCAATCACGCCAGTAACCAAGACCCGCTCCGACATCGAGCACTGACCGCACGGGCACATCCCACCAAGCGCACATGTTGTGCACGGAATTAGCGAGGAGCGCCACCTTCTTGCGGCTATGCACTGGGGTGCTCGAATAGAACCGCTTGTAATACGACGCGTCAAATTGCTTCCGTGGCATCCATCTTGTGTAGC
>CANKUF010000036.1 GCA_947486675.1 Acidimicrobiaceae bacterium | reverse complement strand
TTCGTTTGCATGACTTGGATGTCAACATCACATCCTTTGCTAGCAATCGAATTCTTGTTCGCGCATGAACATTGCTCTCCGAGGCACTCTTTCAGTAGTTGCACTGTGTTCGTTGTCTGCATGTGCCACAACCATTGTTGATACAGCGCCCACAACCACTCTCGTTCCGCCAACCACAGTTGTTCCAACAGGCACCGAAACCGAGTTGTTCGCCCAGTTGCAGACGACCATCGGAGAAATGTCAAAAGCCATTAGTGATAGCAATGGCGCACTTGCAAAAACCAAGCTCGCCGAAATTCGCACACTGTGGGAAGTACTGCAACCAGAAATTGCAGACCGTGGAGATCAATTCATGCAAGACATGCAGCGCATTGTTGATCTTGCTATTTCTTCAGTAGAGCGCAACCGCCCGGCCGATGCCGACAAGTCGTTGCGATTTCTCTCACTCGTTATTGAAACGCTGTAACTAACTAGTTACCTGTCATCGCTGACGGCAAGTCGCGATGATGCACAACCGTAAGTCGTTGGGTTGAACGAGTGAGCGCAACATAAAGCGCACGTAGGCCCTGGTCTTGTGCGGCAACAATTGCGGCAGGTTCAACAACCACTACTCCGTCAAGTTCGAGACCTTTCACCACACTGACTGGAACCACGGTAAGTCGCGTATCGAGTGCTGTGTTGTTTGCACGGCCGTGTTGCACGCCTTCACGTGTGAGCACCGCAGAAACCGATTCAGTCATTGCATCCGGGCACACAATTGCTACGTTGCCGCCCTTGACGTTGTCCATCATCAGGCGAGTTTGCGTCACAACATCATCGAGTAATCGCTCTGCAGATGACGATCGAACTATGTCTGGTCCAAATTCACCTTCACGCACCGACTGCGGCGGAACGAGCGACGGTGCTGCAACGGCCAACACCTTGTCGGCAAGGGCCATGATTTGCGCAGGAATTCGATAGCCAACAGACAAGTTAATGATCTGTGCTTCCTTCTTTGTTGGCAAATAACGCAGCAGGTCTTGCCAATCGTTTGGCGCAAATGCTCCTGTTGCCTGAGCCAAGTCGCCCACCACGGTCATTGCTCCATTAAGCGAGCGGCGATTCATCATGCGCAATTGCATCGGCGTGAGGTCTTGCACTTCATCGATAATGATGTGTCCGTACAGGCGCATTTCATCGGTTTCGTCAATGCGACCGCTCTTGCGTGGTCGCGGACCAATACACGACAACACTTCATCGAGCAGCGCAACATCGCTTTCCGCCCAATGCACTTCGGTCAGCGATTCACTGCGTTCGCGAACGAGCAATGGCCATTCGTGTTCTTTAAGCACGTCTTGCGCAGCAGAACGCACCAGCGCCCGTGAACCAAACAAGTCGTGCAGCACTTCACCAGGGCTGAGCACTGGCCACATGCGAATAATGGCTGCGCGGAATTCTGGAATGTCGCGAAGACTTTCGCGCAATGCCTCAAGATCAATTTCTTCGCGCTTGCTGGTTGCCGCCATTGCTTCTACTACTTCAGTTTCCACCCAGCGTGCTGCAGCATTATGGCGACGGTAACGACGACGTGCATCGCGAATAATGCGAGACGACTCAGCAACGCGAAGGCGCAAATACTCGGCACCAAAAGGAATAACCAAGTCATCACGCAATGGTCGTTCGCGGTCGCGCACTGCAGCAGCAATGAACTTCGACATGCGAATGTCGCCCTTCACATGTTTTGTATCGTCGTCTTCCACCAAGCCAACACGGTGGCCGGGCACCAGGTCGGCAAGCACCACTTGTTGCACGCCTGCTTCACCAAGTGAAGGCAGCACCTGCTCGATGTATCGCAAGAACACTCGGTTTGGTCCAACTACTAATACACCTTGGTCTTCAAGCGGGAATCGATAGGTGTACAACAAATATGCAGCGCGGTGCAATGCAACAACGGTCTTGCCGGTTCCTGGTCCACCTTGTACTACTAATACGCCGCTTTGCGGAGCGCGAATGATTTGATCTTGCTCCGACTGAATGGTGGCAACAATGTCGCCAAGTTGTCCGGTGCGGCCGCGCGAGAGCGCGGTAATGAGCGTGCTGTATCCGCGCAGTCCGGTGCCATCGTGCTTCACTCCTACTTGTGGGTCGCCACCTAAACCTTCATCGTGGCCAAGACCCAAATGACCTTCACCAAATAGTTCGTCTTCAATGCCTTGCAGATCGCGACCCTGTACAGAAAAGTGACGACGTCGCGCAAGGCCCATGGTTTCGCGGCCTGTTGCACGGTAAAACGGTTCGGCAACTGGTGCTCGCCAGTCCACCACCACGGGATCACGTTTCTCATCGGCAACTGCCAAACGTCCAATGTGGAAGCTTTCAATTTCATCTGGATTTTCGGCAAAGCGATCGATTCGACCGAATACCAATGCAGCATCACCCAAATCCAATGTGGTCAGGCGTTGCAGCAACTGCTCGTCGAAGGCATTGCGTTCGTAGCGGGCCTGAAACGTGCCGCCCGTACTTGCCTCATTGAGTTCGCGAATATGCCAGGCATCCTCGCGGCTCTTATCCAGGCAGGCATAAGCATGGTCTATGTAGGCCTGCTCGGCGGGAAGGTCAGGGTGTTGATGGCTCATTTTGGGGTTCATCAACTCTACCGTCAGATCCCAATCGTCAATTTTTGAAAATCCCAAATTTTTGGCAGTATCCACATACACATTTCGTCCACATCACTATTGGCAAATCCTGCATCGGCGGAGGCAGACATGTCCAACTTTTTTATGCGGTACTTGCGCTACGGCGTACCTCTTATCGCTCTTGCAACAAGTTGCGGTGCACCGAGTGATGAACTGACGTTCAACACCGTGACAACAACTTTTGCGGCATCAGCGTCGACCACCACGACCATTGCACCAAGCGAACGTGTTGAGTCGGTAGTGGCCAACAGCTCCGACGTCACCAAGCGCGTTGTGAGCGACTTCAGTCTCATTTACGAGCAGCGCGCGCAATGCGGCCGAACTCCAGAACAATGCCCCATTGCACAAATGGCTGTGAAAGGCAGTCCACTCTTTAACTCGCTTACGACAATCATGGCTGAGCGCGTTGTCGGACATCTCTATACGCGCGTAGATGCCGGCAAGTTACGAGTGCGAATTGAATCTGTAGAAATGATTGACACTTTTCGCGCAACCGTGCACACATGCATCTTTGACTCGGTAGTGCTGTTCGATTCTGGTCAGATCGACAGTGCTGCCGACGACATTGTGTTTGACGATTCAGTCATTTCGGCATTCATGGTGTGGAACGTACAACTTGACCAAGGAACATGGAAGTGGGTTTCTTCCACGGCCACTCAACGAAAGATCGGAGCAGACATATGTGGATTCGCAAACTGATGATTGCAACAGTTGTCGTATTTATTGGTGTACTACCAAGCGAAACCCATGCTGGCGATTCCATCGGTGGAAGTTCAACTAGCACTGCAGGAATTACTGGCAATCAAATCATGGCCGGTATTCAATACGGCGCAGCGCCAGGAAGTTCTGGTGCGTCAGAAGACTGCGAATGGTCCATTGCTATTCCCCATGATGCACACTCAGGAAACGGAACTGAGGTTCAAAAAGTTTCGGGAGGCATGACCTATCGCCTCTTTGAATACACCTGTTTCAATCGCACTCCCGCAACAACCTTCCACTGGATACCGCAAGTGTCCACTGCACAACTTGCGCAACAAGCAACGTCAGTTGTCTACGACAACATTCCCGCACCGTGGGGAAACTTTGCGCCACCGGCTCAGCGTGGCGTAGTCAAATTAGGAACATGGTTTTGGGTTAACCCATTGATGTGGGTGCCGGTGAGTGCAACTGCAGGCGTGCCAACACCTGCTGGTTACATTTCGGTTACCACAACAGCAACTCCGAAGAAACTCATTTTCGATCCCGGCGATGGAGCGCTTGGTTCTGGGCCGGTTTCATGCGATGGACCAGGACTGCCATGGATAGAAATGTTTGGTGACCGCATGAATAGCAAATGTATGTACACCTACTCACATTCCTCATCTATGCATCCAACTGGCGCATTCCCCGCAAAACTCTCGGTGCAGTGGCACATTACGTACACCACAAGCCTCGGCACGCGCGGAACGGTTGGTGACTTCACGTTTGCAGCAAGCCATCAAATAGCTGTCCGCGAAGTGCAGGCTTTGGTCACCAACTAACTTTCGGTTGTTGCAATTGCACCCGACCGCGCATCGAGAACCCGCAGTAAATCAGATGGTGCAACTTCTATGTCGAGCCCGCGACGACCGCCGCTAACAAACATGGTTGTCAAACCAACAGCCGACGCATCCACAACGGTGACAAGTTTTTTCTTCTGACCGAATGGACTGATTCCGCCAATGACATAACCAGTAATTCGTTGCGCATCATGTGCCGGCACCATTTCGCATCGCTTCACCCCAAGCACCAAGGCAAGAGCCTTTAGCGACAACTGGGAACTCACGGGAACAATGGCAACAACCGCTGACTTTTCGGATTGTGCGAGCAACGTCTTAAAAACTCGAGACTCATCTACACCGAGTGCCTGTGCCGCTGCCCTTCCATACCCAAGTTCCACGGCGTCGACCAGGTCGTGATCAAAGGCATGCACGGCGAACTCAACGCCGCTTTGCTCAAGCATCACCATGGCTGGAGTTGCACCCTTCATCGCCTTCTCAGCATACGAATATTGGGGTTATTGAGTAGGAACGGGGGTCCTTGCCTGACACACTGAAGGGTCGCTCATAGCGGCATTACAGATATTGAAAAGGACCCAACATGCCAGTTAGCAACTCACGCGACACCATTTTGCTTGAACGTCGTTACGCGGCAGTGTTCACCACCATTTCCGACGAGTCAATCGCCAAATTGGCGGCAGCGGTAGATGAAAAATTGCGCGACGCGCTTGCCAAAGTGCTTGCGCTTCCAGCAGGAACATTTGATGATGCTGCAACAGTTGCGCCAAAAGTTCGCGAAGCAATGAAGGCTCGTAAGGCTTACCTCGACACCGGTGTGTTGTTTGGTGAAGCAGCAACCGAAAAGGCAATCGAAGTTCTTGGCGACAAGTCGGAAGACCCAAGTCTTGAAGACTTGAACAACGTGTTGCCATCACTCATTGAAGAATTCAGCCTGGATGCATGTCGTCTTATGGCCATTCAGTTTTCCGTTTCACTTGGCGGATTCCGCAAACTGGTGAACAACGACCCACGCTTTGCAATTCCATCATCTGGTAACGCACCTGCAGTCGCAACTGCCGCACCGACAAAGGACGCAGCAGCACAAGAAGAGAAGAAGCGCGCTCGTGCGGAGCGAAAAGAAAAAGACAAAATCGCTCGCGCGCAAGCAGAAGTTCAACGCCGTATCGCTCGCGGTCGCGTATAGGTCACAGTCATGACTCTTCGCCTTGCCAATCTCAAAGGTCGTGCGCAGTTCATTGTTGGCGACATTGCTTCGCCACGTGCAATCGACGTCGCTACTGCCAGTAACAACTCATTGTCCGCAGACCCGATGCAGTGCTTCGCACATTGGGACACGCTAAAGAAACTTGCTGCAACGCTTGATGCAAGCACAGGTGCGCCTGTTGCCATTGCCGATCTTTCGTGCCCAGTTCCTAACCCGCGTCAAATGTTTGCAGTTGGTCTGAACTATCGCAAGCACGCAGCAGAGATGGGCAGTCCATTGCCGCCGCTCCCATTGGTATTCGCAAAGTTTCAAAGCTCACTGAACACTCCAACGGGAAACATCGAAATTTTGAGCGACACCGTTGACTACGAATCTGAACTTGTCATCATTGTTGGCAAAGGTGGACGTCACATTGATGAAGCAGCTGCATGGGACCACGTTGCTGGTCTTTGTGCCGGGCAAGACGTGTCCGATCGTGGCTTGCAATACATGGGCACACCACCACAATTCAGCTTGGGAAAGAGCCGCGTTGGTTACTCCCCAATCGGACCATGGGTCACCGACATGTCAAACAACGACAAGCGCGATAACTTGCAGCTCGGTTGCACGGTGAACGGCGAACAGCGTCAAGACACGCACACCAGTGACATGATCTTTGGCATTGCGCACATCGTTGCCTACATGTCCACCATCGTCGAGCTGTTTCCTGGTGACGTTATATATACGGGTTCGCCATTTGGCGTAGGCCACGGCCGCAAGCCACAGGTGTACCTGAAGCCTGGCGACGTAGTGGTAACCACGCTTGAAGGCGTTGGCACCATTACCAATCGCTGTATATAAATTTCACCCCTCCTCATCGGGGTAGATTTTTCATATGAATACAGGGAAAACCACCGTCATCACTGGTGGAACTGTTGTTGATGGATCCGGTCAACCAGCGCACCTTGCAGACGTTGCATTTGTTGACGGTGTGATTACGCAAGTTGCCGCGCCTGGAGAAATTTCGACTGCGCACGCTCACCAACACATCAAGGCCGACGGACTGCTTGTTACTCCGGGTTGGGTTGATGTGCACACGCATTACGACGCACAAGCAACGTGGGATCCGTGGATGACACCAAGCAGTTGGCACGGAGTAACAACCGCTGTCATGGGCAACTGCGGAGTTGGATTTGCACCTGCAGTACCCGAGCGCCACCAATGGCTGATCGAACTGATGGAGGGTGTTGAAGATATTCCTGGTTCAGCAATGGTTGAAGGAATTACATGGGATTGGGAATCGTTCCCCGAATACCTCGACGCGCTTGAGCGCAAGCCACACGTCATTGACTTTGGAACACAAATTGCACACGGTGCATTGCGCGCGTTCGTCATGGGTGATCGCGGAGCAAACAACGAAGTTGCAACCGCAGACGACATTGCACAGATGAGCAAACTGACCGAAGAAGCGCTGCGAGCCGGCGCACTTGGTTTTTCAACATCGCGCACACCACTGCATCGCAGCAAGAGCGGTGAACTTGTTCCTGGAACGAATGCAACACCAGATGAGTTGTACGGCATTGCCGATGCAATGAAGCGAGTTGGTCATGGCATTTTCCAATTTTCTCCA
>CANKUF010000035.1 GCA_947486675.1 Acidimicrobiaceae bacterium | reverse complement strand
TCAATACAAGATTTCAATCGTTCCGCTTTCGGTTCGATTTGGTGAACACGAGTTTATTGATCGACAAGATCTCACCACTGAGCAATTTTGGAAGCGTTGCGACTCTTCACCAGTGCTTCCCGAAACTGCAGCACCTTCTCCAGGACAATTTGAAGCAGAATTTCGAAAATGTGCTGCTGAGGGCGCAACAGGAATTGTGATGATTTCTTTGTCGGGAATTCTTTCCGCCACCATGCAAAGTGCCGAACTCGCAGCAAAGGCAGTTGCAGGACATATTTCTGTGCGTGTTGTTGACAGTCGTTCAGGAAGTATGGGTCAGGGAATCACGGTCATTGCATGCGCAAAACTCGCAGCAGCGGGTGCCTCACTAGAAGAAGTAGTTGCCACAGGCGAAAGCCTTGCCAATCGATCCAAAGTGTGGGGAGCACTTGACACCTTGGAGAATCTGAAAAAGGGCGGTCGAATTGGTGGTGCCAAGGCAATGATGGCCTCTGCTCTATCGATCAAACCAATCATTGAAATCATCGATGGCAAAGTTGAAGAGGGCGGCAAACAACGCACGCGTAGTAAGGCGTTGGCCTTTTTGATTGAAAAAGTGCGTGATGCAGGCCCAATTGAAAACCTTGCTGTGTTACAGGCAAATTGCACCGATTTTGAAGCCTTTGTGGAAAGTCTCCGCGAGATCTACTCAGGAGACATCATTGTTGGTGACATCGGGCCGATTATCGGCACACACACCGGTGCCGGAACTATTGGCGTTGCATTTCACACAAAACCATAACTACGACAGTTTGGTTTATGGCGGCGATATCCCCGTTTCATAAGGGGTTACAGCACTAGCGTCGCTTCACAGCGATGGATGAAAAAAGCGTGCTCCCTGGTCTCATTGGAGGCCGCTATCTCTTAGAGAGCAAAATTGCTCACGGTGGAATGGCTGTGGTGTGGCTTGCTAAAGACAAGTTTCTTGATCGCAAAGTTGCAGTCAAACTGCTTCGCCCGCATCTCGTTAATGATGTAACACTCGCAGAACGTTTTCGACGTGAAGCCATTGCGTGTGCGGGAATCACACATCAAAACATTGTCGCTGTTTATGACTGCATTGAACACAATGGTCAACAAGCGGTCATCATGCAATACGTCAAGGGAAAAAGTTTGCGTGAGTTACTCGACAAACAAAAACGCTTGGGACCAAAACTCACTATTCACATTGGAATGTCCATTGCCGCAGCACTAGACGAAGCGCACGACAAAAATTTCATTCACCGTGATGTGAAGCCCGGCAATATTTTGCTCACACCAGAAGGTCGGGTGCTCCTCACCGACTTTGGAATTGCGAAAGCAATGACATCAACTGAAGCAGACCTCACCCATGACAACATCATGATGGGCACGGCAAAGTATTTGGCTCCTGAACAAGTTCGTGGAAAACCACTGGACGGTCGATCCGACCTCTATTCATTGGGCCTTGTGTTGTATGAGTGCTTGGCTGGCCGCGTTCCTTTTCTGGGAGAGTCAGATGCAGATACTGCGCTTGCGCGTTTACAGCGCGAACCGACTGACCTTGCTCGGCTTCGCCCGTCGCTGTCACCACAACTAGTCAAAATCATTCACAAGTTGCTGTCACGAAACCCTGAGCATCGGTTCGCCACCGGGTATGAAACCAAAGTCGCATTGCACTCCGCACTCACTGGTGCTCATGACAAAACCACCGAACTCACGCCGCCCACAGGGTTTGCTCTTGATGAAGAAGGGTTCACGCCACGCGAACCAGTTCGCCCAATTACCCGTCCCCGTGGTGAGCAACGCAACACTCAACAAGCTCCGCCGTTTGCACTTCGCAGAATGTTTGTTGGACTGATTGCACTCAGTTTGATAGCAAGCGTTGCGCTATGGAGAGTCTCTGGTGGTACTACACCGGAAATTGCACCTATTCCCGAACCTGCCGCAATTACTGCACCCGCGACCATTTCCTCAATTTCTACATTTGATCCACTTGGTGACGACGGAGTGGAAAACGAAGCACTGCTCCCCAACCTGCTCGATGGCAATGCAGCAACCATGTGGTCCACCTCGTGTTATGACAATCAATATTTCGGCAGCAAAGAATTCGTTGGGTTAGTCGTCCAACTCAGCCACGCTGCAACTGGAACCCTGCGAGTGGGCATGCAGAATGCTCCATGGGCAATTGATGTTTTTGCATCGGCCGAGTCGGCACCAACTGACATCAATCAATGGGGTGCCAGTGTTGACGGTGGCTATAACACCAAACGAGAACGAGCAAGTTTTGTCCTTACTTCGCCAGCACAGTTCATCTTGATCAAAATTCGCGAGGTGGGCAAGAGCGCTGACTGCAGTGCATCGAACCCGTATCAAGGTGTGCTCGCTGGCGTGGCCTTTACCGAGGGTTAGCCTGAACGCAATGGTTTCTAATCCATTCTCCGACCCAAACTGGTCTACTGCTGTCGTTGATTTCATCGATCGTTGGCTGGGATTTGTGCGTGATCACACCACTCGCCCGCTTATCGCCATCATTCGAGGTCTGGTATTTGGAACGATGGCCCTCGTTGGCGTGATGTTTTGTGTTGTGCTTCTCCTCATTGGCATCATGCGTGCCTTGGTCTCACTTGGTGACGTGTGGCTAAGCCATGACACCGCAGTATGGGTCGCCTATTTCGTGCTTGGTGCCATTTTCTTGGCACTTGGCGCATTCGGCATGCGCAAACGCCATCCGCGCGACTAAGTTTTTGTCACCTCTCACGACAAAGGCGTTGTTTACCTCATGGCAATTCATCACAAGGTTTTAATTATTGGTTCCGGCCCAGCCGGCCTTACCGCTGCTATCTACACGGCCCGCGCCGGTTTGCTTCCTTTGATTATTGAAGGCGAGCCCAGCTCAACATCGGATCAACCTGGCGGTCAATTGATGTTGACCACAGAGGTTGAGAACTTTCCTGGTTTTCCCGAGGGAATCATGGGACCAGAGCTCATGATGCGCTGTCGCGAACAGGCTGCTCGATTTGGTGCAGAGTTCATTACAGAAAAAGTTACGCGCGTTGACTTCAGTAGCCGTCCGTTTCGTGCATGGATTCGCGACACCGAATACAGCGCTGACAGCGTCATTGTGAGCACCGGTGCACAGTCGTTGATGTTGGGTCTTCCTGAAGAACCTCGCCTCATTGGTCACGGTTTATCAACGTGTGCAACCTGTGATGGATTTTTCTTCAGAGGTCAAGAGATTGCAGTTGTTGGCGGTGGAGACTCCGCGCTTGAAGAAGCACAGTTTCTTACCAAGTTCGCATCAAAGGTGCACTTGATTGTTCGCCGCGATGCATTTCGTGCTTCAAAAATTATGCAAGACCGTGCGCTTGCTAACGAGAAGATTTCGATTATTTGGAATTCAACAGTGTCAAAAATTCACGGCGAAGACAAGGTTGCAGGCATTGAATTAACCGACACCCAAACTGGCGCAACAAGCGAACTTGGAGTCACCGGAATATTTATTGCAATTGGACACCGCCCAAACACCGACCTATTTAAGGGTGTGCTCAGCATGGAGGACTCTGGTTACCTCATTACGAAACCAGGTTCCACGTACACCAATATTGACGGTGTCTTCGCCTGCGGAGACGTGCAAGACCACACCTACCGCCAAGCAATTACTGCTGCGGGTTCCGGATGTATGGCTGCCATTGACAGTGAGCGTTGGCTAGAACACCAACACTCATAGGTCACATCTGCGGCAGTTTCACGCGTACGCGTGTTGCACTCGGTACTATTTCACTACACAACTTCGAAGGACTCGACATGGCTCAATCAATCACCACTCTTACCTCTGCAAATTTCGATGAAACCATTGGTAGTTCAGACTTGCCAATTCTGGTTGACTTTTGGGCCGAATGGTGTGGTCCATGCAAAGCAATTGCTCCTGTGCTTGCAGAAATTGCGACGGAACAAGCGGGCAACATCACCATTGCAAAACTCAACGTTGATGACTTCGGCGATATCGCTATGCGCTTCAACGTCATGAGCATTCCAACTTTGATCGTGTTCAACAAGGGTGAAGCCGCGAAGCGCCTGGTTGGTGCTCAAGGTAAGGGCAAGTTGCTACAGGAGCTCGCAGAATTTCTTCCGACTTCCCGCTAACGCAAGACAGTCGCGGCACTGCCGTTAGCGATCTTCAGCGTCGACTTGTTGCTGCCAACGTTCTTGCAGATGACACCTATGAAGATGGTGTGTATTGCGCACGCACTGCAGAGGTTATTGCAGGGTTTCAGAAACTGCGCGGACTACCAACAACAGGATTATGTGATCACATCACCTGGACAACCCTGGTGGAGTCATCGTGGGTATTGGGTGCGCGACTGTTGTATTTAACTTCTCCACACATGCGTGGCGATGATGTGCAGGCAATGCAGGCAGTGCTTGCGAAATTAGGTTTTGATTGCGGTCGTGCAGATGGAATTTTTGGGCCAAACACCTTGCGCGCGTTAACCGAGTTTCAACAAAACTATGGAATTACCGCCGATGGAATTTGTGGAGTGAATTCGCTTCGCGCACTGGAACGAACCAGTAGTCAAAGTGGAGACGGTCCTGGAATTGTGACCGTGCGCGAATATGAAACATTGCTTACGACTTCAGACAATACAGAGCGTCCACGCATTGTGGTTGGTTGCTTCGATACCAGCACTCGCCTCACTCGCCTGCTGGTACGCGAGCTACGCAATCGCGGTGATGACGTGATGACTATTGAAAACGCCGACCCACATGCTCATGCGCGAACGGCGAATTCATTTAGTGCAGATCTATACATCGGTGTATCAAGCGCAGAAACCCCTGCTACTGAGTTCGCCTATTACCAAACCGATTCGTTTGTTTCGGCAGGTGGGCGCATGGCCGCGGAGTTATGCGCCGAATTTGTTCGATCCAGCCAGAGTGCCTCAGATGTAGTTGCCATTGGTATGCAACTACCTGTTCTTCGTGAAACACGGATGCCGGCGGTGATGTGCGCAATTGGTCTAAGCGGTAGTGACGACTCTGCGCTTGGAATGGTTCCTGCGCTGGCCAAAGCCATAACACAGTGGAATAATCAACCAATTTAAAAGTTATCCACAGGTTTATGCACACTCTGTGCACAATCTCAAGTTTGTCTTCACGGTGAACCTTTACCCAAGGCTCATACGAATTTACTCGTCGAGATCGGGGCCTTCGGTCATCAATCGGTAAATTCGCTCGAGGTCTTCAAGGTCTGCGAACTCCACCACCATTTTTCCGTGCTTGCCAGACAAGGTGACGGTGACCGGCGTGGCCAGGTGCTCGGACAACAAGTCTTCAAGCTCATGGAGGCCTGGTTCTTTAACCAAAGAAGTTCTGTTGGTTGTTCCGGGCTTTGGCTTTGTGCCAATTGCTCCTGGTTTGGGGGTAATCGTTGTTGTGTTTGCACCTGGGTTCACTGCGTTGCGCACTGCCTCTTCAAGCCCACGAACAGTCAGGCTTTGTTCAACAGCGGCGCGAGCAAGTGATTCCTGCAGTGCACGATCTGGCGTACTGAGCAAGGCTTTGGCATGTCCAGCGGACAGTCGGCCTTCAGCTATGTACTGCTGGATAGTTGGTGGCAACGTCAACAAGCGGAGTGAGTTGGTGATGGCCGAACGGCTTTTGCCAACTTTGGAAGCCACTTGCTCGTGTGTCATCGAGAAATCTTCAAGTAGTTGCTGATAGGCGGCAGCTTCTTCTGGCGGTGTGAGGTCTTGGCGATGGAGGTTTTCAACAAGGGCTTGCTCGACCGATGACACATCATCGGTCACGCGCACTATGGCTGGAATAGTGGACAAACCCGCCCGTTTTGAGGCTCGCCAGCGTCGTTCTCCAGCAATGAGCTCGAATCGGTCTGGTGTAGAAGACGGACGAACCAATACTGGCTGCAATAACCCAATTGCCTTGATGGACGCGGAGAGTTCAGCAAGTGAGTCTTCGTCGAAATGGTTTCGTGGCTGGTTTGGGTTTGGGTCAATAGAGGAAACCGAGATTTCCTGCAGCCCTGTACCTGAGCCACCACCATCACGTGTTGACATCACCGTTGATCCCGTTGGGATCAAGGCATCTAATCCTCTACCGAGTCCCGTTTTTCGCACCACCACTCACCTCCAATGCCACTGCCCGATACGCCTTCGCACCAGCAGAATTTGAATCAAAGATTGTAATCGGCTGGCCAAACGAAGTTGCTTCAGTTAGTCGAACGTTATGAGGGATATTTGTTTTACATACCTTCGGACCAAACTCCGAATTTTCACGAATGTCGGACTCCACTTCGCTTGCGTGTTTCGTTCGTGCATCAAACATGGTGATGATTATGTGTGTGATATCAAGCCCCGGGTTCAGGTGTTCTTTAACTTTCAAGATGTTTTGCCAGAGAAGTTTGAGTCCCTCTAGCGAGGAGTAATGGCTCTGAAGAGGCGCAATCACTTCGTTTGCTGCAGTTAGTGCATTAACAGTAAGGAGACTCACTGATGGTGGACAATCAATCAAAACATAATCAAATTGGTCAATAATTTGGGATATCGCCGCTTTTAAACGAGTTTCACGACTGTATGCGCTAACTAACTCAATTTCAGCCCCTGCCAAATTCAAATCAGACGGGACAACGAAAAGGTTTTTAGTTGCTGTAGAAACTAGACAATCCTCGAGTGGAGTTTCCTTCGTCAAAACATGATACATGGTTGCCGGATGGTTGTCTTTTGCCCCTAGCCATGAGGTTGCGTTTCCTTGCGGATCAAGGTCAATTATCAGCACCCGGTATCCCTGTTCCGCAAGGCAGGCCCCAAGATTGATGGTTGTCGTGGTCTTGCCGACTCCCCCCTTAATGTTCGCAAAGGCAATGATTCGGGGTATTGGATGTGGACCAGTGGGAGTGGTGCCTGGCGTGTTCATGATGAGCCAAGAATACTGCCCATGTGTGGTAATTGGAGGGATAGCGCCCAGAATGTTCCACGTGGAACATTCTGGGGTTTGGGGAATGGTCGGTCGTTAATGTTCCACGTGGAACACTGCCACTGGACCTACGCGAACTGGATCAGAAACGCCTGCAGCGGAAAGGTCTATTCCTTGCCAGCGGTCGGGGGATCCAAGCGGTGGTTCAGAGACCACGATGACTCCGCCTGTTTTTACAAGCTCCGCCGACCACTTCAGAGTGAACTCGGGTGGACCGAACCCTCGAGCGCACGCCGCAGCAAAAG
>CANKUF010000034.1 GCA_947486675.1 Acidimicrobiaceae bacterium | reverse complement strand
TGCGTTGGTAGACAGCCGAATGTGGCGACTGAGAAATCGTCGTCTTCGGAGTTTTCGGCAAAGTGAGTGTGCAGACGAACATCTAATTTTTCTGCAAGCTCGGCCGATTCAATCATTAACCTCTTTGTCACGCTAAACGGCGAACATGGAGCAAGCGCAACGCGCACCATCGCGCCGTGACTGCGATCGTGATGCATCTCCACCATGCGTTGCGACTCGGCAAGAATCACATCGTGATCTTGCACCACGTTGTCTGGTGGCAAACCGCCATCTTTTTCTGACAACGACATTGACCCTCGCGTTGGATGAAATCGCATGCCAATGTCTTTGGCTGCAGAAATTTCTGCACTCAACAAATCACCAGCACCTGCGGGGTGCACATACAAGTGATCAGTTGATGTTGTGCAACCCGACAGCGCTAATTCGGCAAGCCCAACCCACGCTGAAACATGTGCAGACTCTTCGTTCAACGTGCTCCACAATGGATACAGCGTTTTTAGCCAGCCAAACAACGCAGCATTGGTCATTGGTGGAAATGCACGCGTAAGGTTTTGATACAAGTGATGGTGTGTGTTCACCAATCCTGGTGTCACTAAACAATCTGTTGCATCGATGGTCCGAGTTGCAGTTGGTTCACTGCCTGCAGTACCAATTCCAGAAATGATTCCATTGGTGATGGCAACCCATCCACCAGAAATTTCCCTGCGCTGATTGTCAACCGTTGCGACTAATGCCGCGTTGCGAATGAGAAGATCAGATGTTGACGTCAATGAGTTCACTACCCTCGTGGCGCTTGTCTGCATCTTTTTGCAGGAAGAATCCGATGAGCGCAGCTAGTCCAGCAGTGGACAGACCAACAATTATGGGAAAACTGATGAGTGCGAGAACAATAAGTACGGCTCCAGGCATGACAATTACCGTAGTGGCTTGAAAGCCCAGGCTTCGATCTCCACCGCACCACCAAATGGGAGCGAGGCAACACCAATGGTGCTGCGTGCTGGTCGGCTTCCATCAAACCCAGCAACATATGCCGTGTTAAATGTGGCAAAGGTGTCCATGTCGGTAAGGAAGCACAGTGTTTTCTTTACGTCGTGAATGTTGCAACCGGCAGACGCCAACTGAGCCTTCAGGTTGACCACGGCTTGTGCGGTTTGCTTAGCAACTCCACCCGAAACGATTTTGCCTTCGACAACGCCGAGCTGGCCCGAGACAATGACCCAGTCTCCTGCGCGCACTACAGGGGTATACGGTCCAAGTGGCGCAGTGGATTTTGCTGGTGCGGCAGACTTCTTCGCTGGTTTCTTTGGCGCTTTCTTCACTGCTTTTTTAGCAGTCTTTTTTGCGGTTTTCTTTGCTGTCTTTTTTGCTGTAGCCATGTCTCCAGCGTATAGGGCGACGGCTTCTCTCCGAAAATGCGTCATACGATGATGGCATGATCTCCCGCCGCCAATTCGTTACCGGAACACTCGCAACCTTTGGTTTGGGCGGATCGCTCAGTTTTCTTACGTCCTGTGCAAGTTCTTCGCCTGGCACCGCAACCGAACTTTTCGAAGTCGTCCAACGATTCCCTCAAGTGTTGGTACCTGGCTCGGTGCGAATTCCTATTTCACTTGCCAACCAAGCAGGTCTGCTTGGAAAAACCAGTGGCGTTGATCTGCCAACTGAACTTCGCGCACAGTTATTGAACTCAGAAACTGGCGAAGTAGTTATTGCAGACATGGTGGCAATGCGCCACGATGCAAACATCGACCCCCCGTACTGGCCATTTCGTGTTGACATTGCAGAGACCGGAATCTATTCACTGGTTATTGAAGGTGGCACACAAGACGGTGCGGGTGTGCAGATCATGGATCCAGCAACCATTTCCATTCCGCTCATCGGAACACCGCTTCCAGGCTTTGATACACCAACCATTTCAAACACACGTGGAGTGGCCCCGTTGTGCACACGCACTCCTGAACCATGCCCGCTACACGACATCACGCTGAACGAAGCATTGAAGCGCGGAAAGCCAATTGCATATTTGGTCGGCACTCCTGCACATTGTCAAACGGGAACATGTTCGCCGGCACTTGAAGCGTTGTTGTCAATTCGCGAATTGGTTGGCGACAAACTCACCATGTTGCACGCCGAGATTTATACCGACGACACCGCAACGATTGTTGCTCCCGCAGTTGAAGCATTGAACATGACGTTCGAACCAGCGCTGTTCATTACCGACGCCAAGGGCGTGTTAGTAGAGCGATTTGATGCAATCTTTGATGCAGTAGAAATCACTGAAGCGTTTACCACGCTTGGCGTGCTGTAACGAGATCAGCTAAAGCTGTTGCCACAACCACAAGTGCGTGATGCATTTGGGTTGTTGATCTTGAAACCAGCGTCTTGCAGACCGTCCTGGTAATCAAGGCTTGCTCCAACGAGCAACTGTGACGATGCTTGGTCTACAACAACCTTTACATCACCAAATGTCAACTGCTGATCTTCTGCAGTGAAGTCGCCATCGAAAAACATCTCGTATGAAAATCCTGAACAACCACCAGGTCGCACTGCAACGCGCAAGGCCAAATCAGTTGCGCCTTCTGCTTCGAGCAATTGCTTAACCTTTGATGCTGCATTGTCGGTAAGTGTGATCATGGTGTTCATGCTACTCCTGACCTAGTGCAAGGTAAAGGGCGCAGCGTTACAAAATTTCAGGCTTCACGATAGGTTTTAACCATGTCCAGCCCCCAGGTGGCGCCACCAACATCGCTTGAAGTGACCGAGCTGTTGCGTGCTGTCATGGACCCCGAACTTGGCGACAACATTGTGGACTTGGGTATGGCTGGCGAGGTAACCGTAAGCGCCGAGGGCTTGGTGTCCATAGCAATGAAGCTCACCATTAAGGGCTGCCCACTTCGAGTACAAATAAAAAACGACATTGAATCACGAGTATTGGTGCACCCAGGCGTTACCAAAGTGACCATTGACTGGGGCGAGATGACCGCAGACGAACGTACTGCGGTGATGACACGAGCCAGATGGAACGCAAAAGAACAAGCCAGCGACACGCAAGTTCCTATTAATGCGCGCGTGCTCGCAATTGCCAGTGGCAAAGGTGGGGTTGGAAAAAGTTCTGTCACCGTAAACCTTGCTGCAGCAATTGCTGAACAAGGAAACATTGTTGGTGTACTCGATGCCGACATTTGGGGTTTTTCTATTCCGCGAATGTTGAACATGCCCGACCGCTTAGAAGCAAAACGAGTTGAGGGAAGTGACAAGCCGCGCATTATTCCAAATGAACGCAAAGTTGGCACTGGCTTGTTGAAAGTGGTGTCGACAGGAATGTTGGTAGAAGACGAAGGCACTGCACTCATGTGGCGCGGGCTCATGTTGACGAAAGCTGTTGAACAGTTTTTGAATGATGTGCAATGGGGCGAACTTGATTACTTGCTCATTGACATGCCGCCAGGAACTGGTGATGTGCAAATGGGACTTGCGCGCATGTTGCCACGCACCGACTTAGTGATTGTCACTACCCCAGCCGTATCTGCGCAAAAAGTTGCCATTCGTGCCGCCGACATGGCGCGCAGAAGTTTCCTGCGCGTTGCTGGCGTAATTGAAAACATGACTTCCTTTACCTGCGAGCACGGAATTACTTACGAACTGTTTGGACAAGGCGGAGGACAGGCGCTTGCTAGCGAGATTGGTTCTCCATTGCTCGGAAACATTCCAATTGAAGCTGCAGTAGCGCACGGAAGCGATACGGGTGAGCCAATAGTTCTTTCAAAAACTGGTGCAGCAGCCGAAGCATTTACTGCAATTGCTCAGCGCATTATTAATGAAACCGTGTCCATGCAAGACATGCTGGGCTGCTCGGCGCGGGCTGAAGAAGTTGTGCCAGTTACCGTTTCTCAGCGCCGCTAATTTTTGTAGTCAGAATCGCCCGGTAGCGAAATGCCGACTACACGTCCTTCGGCATCAACTCTTAATTGAGGAGTAATCGCCGTTGGCGTGCCAATTTTCTTTGCAGCAACTAGCGCGTCGTCGGTGGTTGCATGCGGAAGCAAAAACTCCAAGTTGCGAATGGTTGGCGGCATCATTGCCAGGTCACCGCTTTCCTGGCGTTGCAGAGCATCGGCTGGCGATACCCACAAACTGGCAATGGTTTCGCTGTCATCGTGCAATGGTTCCTGGCCTTCTGGAGCCCGTGCCACAAAGAAGCGGGTGTCGAAACGACGCGCCTCGCCAAGAGGCGTAATCCAGTGACTTACATAATGAATGTTGTCGGTTATCAGGCGCAAGCGCTCGGCATCGCACAACTGCATCATTGACGTGTTGCCTTCGTGTACTTCGTGGCGAGCCTTCGAAAATCGGTCAACTACAACTTCGTCTTCAAAGCGAATCAGTTCTTGACCATCTGCATGACGAGCAAGCAACACGCCCGCCTCTTCGAAGCATTCGCGAATGACTGCAACCCAATAGGAAAGTCCGCCGTGTGGAATTGCAAGCAGCGCACTCGCTTCTTCATCGGTGAGTCCGTCACAGTGCGCTTCAAGTGTTGACTCTGCGTCATTGGCGTCAACTCGCCCACCAGGAAATACGTACATGCCTTTTGCAAACGCAGCATTCAGTGTGCGTTGCAACATGAATACTTCTACGCCATTCAACGGGTGATCGCGCAACAGCATCACTGTTGCCGCGGGCCGAATTGGCACCATCGCTGGGTCAAAATCAGCTGTCGTCATGATTGCTTTGCAGTGCTCACAACTCGCTTGCTTCGGCTTAATACATACGCGCCAACTACTGCAACAACGCTTCCTAAAACTGCCAGTGGCGCAACGGTCTCATGATTAATCAGCACGCCAACCGCAAGTGAAACAGCTGGCATTAAATACAAACTTGCAGCGGCACGGGTTGACCCAATGCGACCCGACAACGTCACCATTGCATAATGCGCCATGGCTGTGCCAAGCACGCCTAATGCGAGTATTGCCACAAATGGACCCCATGCAAATGGTCGATCGTTATTGATAAACGAATAAATACCAAGCGGTGCAAGAAAAATGACCGCGACAATTTCAGCACGTAGCAAAACAGGAAGCGAACCGTACTGTTGCTGCAAAGGTGAGGCGACGTTTAGCGAGAACCCATACATGACGAGCGCTATCAGAATAAGCACAACGCCAAACATGCTGGACGAACTTTCACGAATTGACGGCAAGGCGATGAGCACTACTCCGCCAAATCCAATCGCTAATCCCAACACCTGACCTCGCGGAGGCAACCGCCGCGCAATCACCGATGCCACGACGGCAACGAACAGTGGTGTTCCACCGTTCAACATTCCAGTGACACTGCTAGCAACATGTTGTCCTGCAAACGGAAACACCGTGAGCGGAATCACCAGCCACACTAGAGACAACACAATGATGTTTGGCCACGCTGCTTTCGGAACTGATTGCCGTGCTTTCGGAATCATGCTGAGTGTGATGCAGCCAAATAACACACGCATCGGGGTAATCATGCCTGGTGCAAATGAATCCAACCCCACATCAATGAAGTAAAACGATGAGCCCCAAATGACTCCGGGAACTAGCAGCAACAGCCAATCAATTGGCTGTAATGGGGCTGTTTCAGATGCCTCGCGACGTTGAGTTGCTGCGTTACTCACTCGCGCCTGTTCGCTTCTCGCGATAGTCACGAGCAGCGCCTTCCAACGGTTCAATTTCCAACGTCACGCCATCAATTGCGGCAACACGGAACGAACTACCTGAAGTAATTGGTGTCGAACGATTGGTTCGTGCTCGCCACTGCGCATCGTGAACGTTGACAATTCCTTCAGGGTTCACGTCACTTACCGCTACACCTTCGGTGCCAATGAGCCATTCGCGACCAATTGTTGGTGTTGCAAAACGTGTGCGCACCATGCTTGGCATTCCCACAATAAAAGCAAGCGCCATCATGGCGATGCCAGACACGAGCGTGATCCACGACATGCGCATGTTGCTGCCATCTATCGGTCGATAGAGCGCAAATGACGCAACCACAAACATGACAAGCCCAACTCCAGTCCAAAAGCGTGGCACTCCCACTTGAACATCAACTGCAAATGCCAGCAACGCAAGGATGATGAGCGCAACTGCCCATCCCCGCACTGGCAATGAAGCAAGCCCGTACGTTCCGAGCAGCGAGCAAATTGCACCGACAACTCCGGCGATACCAATTCCAGCGGTGAAGAACTCAAACACCAACAACGCCAATCCAATGGCAAACAGCAAGTACGCAACAGGTGGACTTGCAACTGTGTGCATCAATTGACCCGTGAGTTCTAACTTAAAGAAACGCGCGGCAGTTGCATCGCGAACAATTTGACCACTGCTGTCTACTTTTTCAACAACAGTGTTCAATTCTGTATTGCCAACTTTTATGCCATCAAGAGCAAGCAGCATGTTGCGCACAACAGGAACACCTTGGTCGTCACCTGCGTAATTCAACACGCCTTCTTTGCGCGCTTCAGTAAATCCGATGGTTGAGGTGCGAAGCACAGCGCCAATTTCACCGAAGGAAATTTCTGTTCCATTGACCTTGAGTGCTTGACCCGTAAAACCAATTCGTGCACCTGGTGCCATCGCTCGTACATCAGCAACCGCCAGCAATTGTGCCGATAGTCCGAATGCACGCGCGCCAGTTGGACCAACCCAAACGGCAACTGGAATGTCCGCTTCTGAAATCTTCGTAAGCAGTTCGGCCATTCGTTCTGGCGAAACAACTGCTCCTCGCGAGTTCACCTGCAACACCACTGCTTGGGCCCCATTTTCCTGCGAACGAACAAGCGCATGCTCAATTTCGGCAACCACAACATTGTCAATCAGACCGCTCACTGCAACGATGTCTACGGGTGCCAGGTCTTCTGCAGATTCGGCTCCTGCATTTCCGTTGAAGGAACACAACACTGCGCCAACGGCCAATGCGGCGATTGCAAGCCGTGAAACACGCGAGAACTTATGCACGAAAACCTCCGGGGTAAGCAGAACTGCACCTGTACGGTATCCGCGCAGTGCCCACCCAGTTATGCTCGTGTCGTGCATATTTTGGTTGGAACCGACGCCCAGTGGGTACTCGATGAAGTGCTTGCGTCCCTCAGCTCACCAGAGAATTCGTTCACCGTATGCAGTAACGGACGTGACGTTCCTGCGGCAATCAAAACGCGCACACCAGATGTCGCAATTCTCGATCTGCAATTTGGGTCAATGGGCGGCATGGCTGTGACCATGAACCTGCGTCTCGATCACAGTGATCACCGCATTCCT
>CANKUF010000033.1 GCA_947486675.1 Acidimicrobiaceae bacterium | reverse complement strand
CCGGCAATATCCAGCTGTGTGTCTGGGTTGGGTCTTCGCTCGCCAACAATGAAATGACGTGCGCAATCATGAACGTGCTCCAGTCTGCATTACTTGTTGCACGGCTTTCTGAACCACACTCGCGTCAGGAGACTTGCCCACTGCAAGCTGCGTGGTGTGTTCAGTTACCGATGCAACGGCTGCGGCCACTTGGTCGCGTACTGCGTTGCGTGCTGCTTCAAGTTCTGCTTCTGCTGCTGCGCGCTTCGTAGCGATGCGTGCGTTGGCTTCAGCAATCTTGCTGCCGCGTTCTTGATCCAATGTTTGGCGTGCCTTGTCGACGCGTGCTGCTGCTTCGGCGCGAACCGTTGCAATTTCAGCCTCGTACTTCGACACGTCCGACTTTGCGGCCGATCGAGTTGAGTCGGCCGACTCAAAGTCTTCGCGAATGCCGTTGTAACGAGCGTCCATTCCCTTTTTAATTCGAGGGAACAAGAACACGCGCATGATGACCAGGAACACGAGGAACGAACCAGCACCCCAGATGAGCTCTTTGCCCTCTGGTGCAATCGGGTTCGGACCCGTGGTTTCAGCAGCAGTTGCTTCTGTACCGCCTTCAGCAGTATCAGCAGCAACGCGTACCTGAACCAGGCCACCTTGCAGTGTCGTTACGTGAACTCGCATTGGATCAGGCGAACTTCAACAGAATGAAGGCAACGAAGCCGATAAGTGCAAGAGCTTCGGTAAATGCAACACCAAGGAACATGGTGGTGCGGACCATACCTGCGGACTCCGGCTGACGTGCCATTGCTTCAATGGCCTTACCGAAAATCATTCCGATTCCGATGCCAGGTCCGATTGCTGCGAGACCGTATGCAAGACCCGCCATCTGTGCAGCGGCATTTGCCTTTGCTTCAGCTGGTGTGAGTTCTGCTGCAACGCGAATGCTCGCGTGTGCGATTCGTGTTAACGCTTCCATTTTTTATCTCCTGTTTAGTTGTTTAGTTTTTTGTGGGTATCTGTAGGTATTCGATGTATCTGAATTAATGCTCCGGGTGCGTTGCCCCACCGATGTACACCGCGGTGAGAACCGTGAAGATGTACGCCTGGAGGAATGCAACCAAGATCTCAAAGCCCGTCAAGAAGATGAGCAGGGCGAATGGCAAAATGCCGATTGGTACGAGGAAGAACTTCTGCGTCTCTGCCTGAATGAGCGACTGGGTGAGCAAGGCGAAGATGACCAACAAAAGGTGACCAGCAAGCATGTTGGCGAAAAGTCGAACTGCCAACGAGAACGGACGAACAACAAGAGTTGAGATGAGTTCAATTGGTGTTACCAAGATGTAGAGCGCTTTTGGAACTCCCGGTGGGAACAACACATTCTTGAAATAACCAAACAAACCTTGGTGCTTAATACCTGTTGCGTTAAACACCACCCACACAAGCAGCGCCATGAATGCAGGAATACCCATGCGCGCAGTTGCCGGCATTTGAATGAACGGAATAATTCCTGGCAAGTTGCACAAGTAAATGAACACAAACATGGTGAGCAAGAACGGCGTCCAACCCATTCCTGATTTGCCCATGGTTTCCATGATGATGTTCTTCTCGATGAACTCAACGATGATCTCGGCCAAGTTGCGGCTTCCCTTTGGAGCCTTGCGTGCATCTTTTAGTGAAGCAACAAGAAACAACGTTGTTCCAATAACCGCAGACAAGATTGCGATGATGACAACTTTGTTGATGCCTGGAACAACATCTTTCCAACGAAGAATGGTGTTGATTGGAGGGAAGCTAAAACCGCGCCCCGAGCTTTCACCAAGAATTACTGCAATTTGGTTTGAGAACACTGTGATCCTGCTTTATCGACTAGTTACTTGTTGAATCTTGGACGGTGGGGCTTGCTACATGTTTTGGCTTGAGTCCGGGGAAAGCAAGCGACAAAGAAATATAACGCATTTCCCAGAAGAGCAACCCAACGTGACTAATGACAATAGTCATGCACAATGGCACGAGTTCAACCCACGTCGCGTTACGGACAAAAAATACGGCTGCGGCGATTACCGCTAGCCGAAAAATGTAACCAAACAACGTTGCACCCATCATGAGGGCGTATGAAATACGGGCGGTGTAGGACACCATCCAAGCCGCAACTGCAAAGTTTCCCAGCACCAAAACGACGCCGTATGCACCCGACCATGCACCGTTCACTCCCCAAAACACCGCGCTGAGCCCAATCAAGATGGGGGCCACTATTGAGCCGTGCTTAATGATGTCGCGCACAATTGCAGCCTCAGGAGCTGGGCCTTGGTCGTTCATGGAAAGAATCGAGACGTATTGAGGATCGTCAGCTTTCACTGAGGCTCCTGTCGCGTTGGTGAGCTTTCGAAGCACTCGATCGCTGTTCTTCCAAGGTTTTCATGCGTCCGTCGTACGTGTAATACATGCGAATGAAGTTGCCAACAACTGAAAACACGACCAATGCAATGGTCACGATCGGCATTGTTCCTACTTGCGAATCAATAATCAGTCCAACGACGGTAAACACCAACACGCTCAGCGCCATCTCTGGGCCTCGACCGAGAGTGTCAGTCATGCCAGATTCCAATGCCTTCTTGGGCACCAACTTCTTAGGAAAGAACTTCAACGAGAAAATGCCCCTCAGGCTCGAACCGCTTGTGAAACTAAGTACAAACTAGTTTGAGGCCGCCAAATCGACCAAACCGGTCGTGCGCTTGTGCCCTATTCGGCGTCTACGTGAGGGCGCCAACGAGGGTGGAACACCGTAAAACCAGCCAACAGCACGGCTGCAACAATGAGCGGCCAGAAATTGGGCTTGGTTGAAATGAGCGCCGGGTACAAAGCAATGGTGGACAGCAACGCCGTCCAGGCCCACAAAATCACCACGGCACGACGAGGCCCATGTCCGAGGGCAATCAGTCGGTGATGCAAGTGACCACGGTCGGCAGTGGCAAACCCTTGCCCGCTGACCGTGCGTCGCAGAATGGCAAACAATACGTCGAAGAACGGCACGCCAAGAATGAGTAGCGGAATGAATAGTGGTGCAATAAAGAAATACGTTTGTCCACTTACACCTTGCAACTGTGGGTCAGCTCTGCCTCCAACAACGCTGGTGGACACTGCCATCAGCAGACCAAGCATCAGCGCACCAACATCGCCCATGAAAATTCGCGCAGGGTTGAAGTTGTATGGCAAGAACCCCAAACAAATTCCAAGCGTGATGATGGCAATGAGCGGACCAATGTTTGGTTGTGCGAGCAAACCTTGATCTGCAAGATGTTTGCTGTACACAAAAAATGTTGCAGCAGCAATCGCAACAATTCCTGTCGCTAGTCCATCAAGTCCATCAATCAAGTTGATCGCTTGAGTCATTCCCAATAACCACAGCACAGTGAAGAGTGGAATCCAATCGTTAGACAATACGAACACGTCCAGGAACGGCACACGGAAATAAAACATGGTTACGCCGAACCACACCAACAACAACGCAACCACCACTACACCAGTCACTTTCATTGGTGCAGATAAATCTCGAATGTCATCGGCGAACCCAAGCGCGGAAATCAAACACGCTGCAAGCACTACGCCGATCAATTCAGAGTTGCCAGAAATTACTGGTGAGAAACGATCCATTCGCCACGCAAGGATGAGCGCAGCAACAAGTCCACCAATAAATGCCAAGCCACCAACGTTTGGAGTTGGTACTGGGTGTGCCCGTCGTTCGTCTGGCTCAGCCATCCATCGTCGCTTGCGGGCATAACGCTCGACAAGCGGAGTAAGGATTGCAGTTACCACCGCGGCACATAGGCCAACGATCAGGTAGCCGGTGAGATCAATCACGCACGCTTTGCATACACAGGGAACTTGGCGCACAACGCAGCAACTTTGGCGCGAACCTCTGCAACAGCAGTTGGGTTAGCGCGATTGCGCAATGTGGTTGCTATGTATTCAGCGATCAATGCCATCTCTGGCTCTTTCATTCCTTGAGTGGTTACTGATGGGGTTCCAATTCGAACACCACTGGTGACGAACGGACTGCGCGGATCATTTGGAATGTTGTTCTTGTTCAACGTGATTCCTGCTTCGTCAAGAACAAGTTGCGATTCTTTGCCTGTCAGTTCGGCATCGAATGGCTGCAAGTCCACCACCATCATGTGCGTGTCGGTTCCACCCGAAACCAGTCGGAAACCCTGCTTTGACAGGGCTTCTGCAAGCGCTGAAGCATTCTTCACAATTTGCTGTGCGTAGTCCTTAAAGCTTGGCTGCAATGCTTCATGAAACGCAACAGCCTTTGCTGCAACTGCATGCTGAAGTGGTCCGCCTTGGCTTCCCGGAAACACCGCTTTGTCAATTGCTGCAGCGTGTGCAGCGGTAGTCAAAATGCAACCACCGCGTGGACCACGCAAAGTTTTGTGCGTGGTGAACGTAACCACGTCGGCGTATGGCACTGGGTTCGGATGCGCGCCACCAGCAACAAGTCCTGCAATGTGGGCAATATCGAACATCAACAGTGCGCCAACCTCGTCGGCAATTGCGCGGAATGGCTCTGGCTCAAGTCTGCGCGGGTACGAAGTAGTTCCCGCAACAATCATTTTTGGTTTGTGCTCAATTGCAAGCTCCCGAATTTGATCAAAATCCAAACGCTCGTCTGTTGCGCCTACGCGGAACGATTGGAAGTTGTACAAAATTCCTGAAGCATTCACTGGCGAACCATGCGTGAGGTGGCCGCCGTGGTCAAGACTTAAACCAAGAACAGTGTCGCCAGGTTTGATGAGTCCGAGATACACCGCCATGTTTGCGCTTGCACCAGAGTGCGGCTGCACGTTGGCGTGATCTGCGCCAAACAATTGCTTCACACGGTCAATTGCAATTGCTTCAATTTCGTCGACAACTGCGTTGCCTCCGTAATAACGCTTGCCCGGGTAACCCTCTGCGTACTTGTTGGTGAGCACCGATCCGGTTGCTTCCATCACATCTGGCGACGTGAAGTTTTCGCTTGCAATCAATTGCAAACCAGTAATTTGTCGCTCATTCTCTTTATCAATAAGTCCAAAAACTTCTGTGTCTCTCTGAGTCTCTGACGGCCAAGGCATTAGCGCTCTCCTTCTTGTTGTTCAATTTCTGTCAACTGCGCAACTCTGCGCTCATGACGACCACCTTCAAAAGGTGTCGTCATAAACTTTTCAACGATTTGTTCTGCCAATTCGAAACTCACCACTCGCCCACCCATGCTCAACACGTTTGCATCGTTATGCGAGCGAGCCATCTCTGCCAAGTACAAGTCATTACACAATGCAGCCCGCACGCCATGCACTTTGTTGGCTGCAATTTGTTCGCCCTGACCGCTTCCACCCATCACAATGCCAAATTCTGCTTTTCCGTCTCGAACATCGCGTGCAGCGGCTGCGCAAAATGGCGGGTAGTCAACGCTTTCCGTGGAGTCTGTGCCGTGATCGATGACCGTATGGCCAGCCTTCGACAACACAGCCACAAGATGCTGCTTCAGTTCAAAGCCAGCGTGGTCAGAACCAATGGCAATAATGCGGGGTGTAAGAGAAGAATTCATATGAGATACCGCAAGCGAGCATAGGTCACGTAGGCATTACTCAATAGATCGCTTGCAAACATTGAAAAGTAGAGTTTGTGAAGTGACGCTCGACCCACGCACCCCCGTACTTGTTGGGCAAGCCCAAATTTCGCAGCACGAAGACGATGTTTCGGTTGCCCTCGGCCCAACTCAACTGATGGCACAAGCAGTGCATGCAGCCATTGCTGATGCTGGAGTATCTGCGCTTGGAACGATTGATGCGCTGTATGTATTGCGTTCATTATCTAATCGCGAGCCGAACCCAGGGCGCAGCATTGCTCGCCAACTTGGACTTGACGTTCGCGTCACGGGTCTCACTCCACACGGCGGAAACCTTCCGCAATCACTCGTGAACTATTCATCGTTGGCAATATCTCGTGGCGAGATCGACATGGTGGTGCTCACGGGCGGAGAAGCGTCGCGCTCTCGTAGGCGGGCTAAGCAATCTGAAGTTCAACCGCAGTGGATGAACGCATCACCAGAATCCGCAACCGACGAAGTACCAACGACTATCGGCGACGAACTCGTGATGAATCATGAGGCAGAGCTTGCACTCAAAATTGCACTGCCTATCCAGATTTACCCGATGTTCGAAACCGCATTGCGTGCAGCAGCGCAGCGTTCGGTGCACGACCATCAACAATTGATTAGCGAACTGTGGTCGCGGTTCAGCAAAGTTGCAGAGAACAACCCACATGCATGGCTGCAAAAGTCGTACACACCAGAACAGATTCGTACCGCTTCACCAACTAACCGAATGGTTGGCTACCCGTACACAAAGCTCATGAATTCAAACAACGATGTTGATATGTCGGCGGCGCTTGTTCTGTGTTCGGTAGAGCGCGCAACCGCGCTTGGCATTGCGCGTGACAAATGGGTGTTTCCGCAAGCAGGAACCGACTGTTACGAACACAACTTCATTTCACATCGCTGGTCATTCACCGATACTCCAGCAATTCGTTTGGGTGGCGAACAGTTACAACAACTCACGGGCAAGCACACCAGTGAATATGACTTCATCGACTTGTACTCGTGCTTCCCTTCGGCAGTTCAACTTGGTGCACAGTCACTTGGTGTCAGCTTGAACCAACAACTCACCTCAACCGGCGGGCTGTCCTTCGCAGGTGGACCTTTCAATAACTATGTAATGAACGCCATTGCCACCACCATGCACAAGGTTCGCGAACAGCCACAGGCTCACGGTTTTGTGTGGGCAAACGGCGGGTACGCCACCAAGCATGCATTCGGTGCATACGCAACAACGCCACCGAAAAACGGTTTTGCGCATTCGTCTCCTCAGAACGAAGTTGATGCATTGCCAAAGCGCCAAGTGGCAAACGCAGCCGAAGCAGTTGGCCCAGCAAAACTTGAGGCGTACAGCGTGATGCACGGACGCAATGGAAACCCCGAAACCATTTGCGCCTCGGTCATCCTTCCCGACTTGCGACGCGCATGGGCAACATCAAATGACGTTCAATTAGCAACCGAAATGTGCGAACGCGAATGGGTTGGTGTTCCTGTGCGGCTTGACGATGCGGGAACATTGCTCGCATGACCGACACGTTCCCTCGGCAGTATGCGCGAACCCAGCGCCTCACTCTTGGCGAACCACGAAACATTGTTGTTTCTCCAGATGGAAAGCGAGTGCTGTTTCTTCGCTCGGCTGCAGGAAACGACACTGTTAACTCGCTGTGGTTGTGTCAC
>CANKUF010000032.1 GCA_947486675.1 Acidimicrobiaceae bacterium | reverse complement strand
AAGAGGCCCTTGAAGTTGCCGTCAATTGCGTTGTCGAACATGTTTGGAATGCGCAAACCTGGCTCTGACTGAATAGCCGTGCCCCACAGTTGTTCAAACATGGTGCGGGTTGCGTCATCACTTACGTGGCGGTAGCCAGGAAGTTCGTGTGGGAATGATCCCATGTCGCACGATCCCTGCACGTTGTTCTGACCGCGAAGTGGGTTTACACCAACACCATCGCGACCAAGGTTGCCGGTTGCCATGGCCAAGTTGGCCATGCCCATCACCATGGTGCTGCCTTGGCTGTGCTCGGTAACTCCCAAGCCGTAATAAATGGCGCCGTTGCCACCAGTTGCGAACAAGCGGGCTGCTTCGCGTACCTGTGCGGCAGGAACACCCGTGTGGGCTTCCATTGCTTCTGGGCTGTTTTCCTGGCGTGACACGAACTCGCTCCAAATGGCGTATTCGGTTGGTTCACAACGCTCGGCAATGAACTTGGTGTCAGAAAGGCCTTCGGTCACGATGACGTGAGCGAGTGAGTTGATGACTGCCACGTTGGTGCCTGGCTGTAGTTGCAAGAAACCAGAGGCTTCGATGTGTGCGGTCTTGACCAAGTCAATCTTGCGTGGGTCAACAATGATGAGCTTGGCACCTTCGCGCAAGCGCTTCTTCATGCGTGAAGCAAACACTGGGTGAGCATCGGTTGGGTTTGCACCGATGAGCAAAATGACATCCGAGTATTCAACCGATTTGAAGTCTTGAGTACCAGCTGAAGTTCCGAATGCATTGCTGAGTCCGAAACCAGTAGGTGAGTGGCACACGCGTGCGCAGGTATCGATGTTGTTGTTGCCAAATGCAGCGCGCACCATCTTTTGCACAACGAATACTTCTTCGTTCGTGCAGCGCGATGACGAGATTGCTCCAATTGAATACTTGCCATGGCGCGACTGAATGTCTTGTAGTCGTCCAGCCGCATAGGCGATGGCTTCTTCGAATGAAACTTTCTTCCATTCATCTGTAATGGATTCGCGAATCATTGGCTCAAGCTGGCGATCTTGGTGGTTGGTGTAACCCCAAGCGAAGCGTCCCTTTACACACGAGTGGCCTTCGTTCGCTCCACCGTTTTTGTATGGCGTCATGCGCACAACGGTTTCGCCTTGCATCTCTGCTTTGAATGAGCAACCAACTCCGCAATATGCGCACGTGGTGAGCACGGTGCGACGTGGTTGACCAAGTTCGATGACGGTGTTCTCGGTAAGCGTTGCTGTTGGGCAAGCTTGCACGCATGCACCACACGACACGCAAGGCGAGTCGAAGAAGTTGCCGTTGAAACCAGCGGCTACACGTGAACCGAAACCGCGACCTTCAATGGTGAGCGCAAACGTTCCTTGAATTTCTTCGCATGCACGTACGCAACGGTTGCACACGATGCACTTCGATGAATCAAATGTGAAGTACGGGTTCGAGGTGTCTTTGCCGAGGCTCAAGTGGTTGTCGCCGTCGTATCCGTAACGAACATCGCGAAGGCCAACTGCGCCAGACATGTCTTGCAATTCGCAGTCGCCGTTGGCAGCGCAAGTGAGGCAGTCCAATGGGTGATCGCTGATGTACAGCTCCATTACTCCACGGCGCAAGCGCTCGAGTTTTGGTGTTTGTGTGCTGACCGTCATGCCAGGTGAGCATGGTGTGGTGCACGAAGCAGGAGTGCCCTTGCGTCCATCAATTTCCACCAAGCACAAGCGGCACGAACCAAAGGGGTCGAGTGAATCGGTTGCACACAACTTTGGAACGTCTACGCCTGCAAGCGCTGCTGCGCGCATGACTGAAGTTCCTTCGGCAACAGAAATTTTCACGCCGTCAATGGTTACTTCGACTGCAGTTTGTTCTCCGTTACGGCTGCTTGGCTTTGGGGCCGGTGTGCCGAGGTCGTGATCAATGAGTGTCATGTTGATGTTCCCTTGTTAGCCCTGAAAGTCTTCGGTGAAATTTTTGAGTGCACTGCGCACGGGAAGCGGTGTGAGGCCACCCATTGCACACAGTGAGCCGTCGGCCATTACTTCACACAGGTCGACGAGCACTTCTATGTTGGCATCGCGATTAATGCCTGCAGTGATCTTGTCAATAAGTTCGACGCCGCGGGTGGATCCAATGCGGCATGGCGTGCACTTTCCGCAGCTTTCAACAGCGCAGAACTCCATGGCAAAACGGGCCTGTGCGGCCATATTCACGGTGTCGTCAAACACCACAATTCCACCGTGGCCAACCATTGCTTCGGCTGCCGCGAATGCTTCGTAATCCATTGGCAAATCAAACTTGTCAGTAGGCAAGTACGCACCAAGCGGGCCACCAACTTGCACGGCGCGAATTGGTCGGCCGCTTTCTGTTGCTCCACCAAGGTCGTTCACCAGTTCGCCAAGAGTGATGCCGAATGCGGTTTCCATAATTCCGCCACGAGCAATGTTGCCGGCAAGTTGGAACACTTGCGTTCCACGACTGCGACCCATACCAAGGCTCGCATATGCTGCTGCGCCATCGGCGAGGATTGCTGGAATTGTTCCGAGTGACAACACGTTGTTGACCACGGTTGGTTTCCCAAACAAACCAACATGTGCTGGTATCGGTGGCTTCGCGCGAACAACACCGCGCTTGCCTTCGAGGCTTTCGATCAATGCGGTTTCTTCGCCGCAGATGTATGCACCTGCACCAACACGAACCTGAATGGTAAACGCGAAACCTGAACCCAACACATTGTCGCCAAGCCAACCTTGTTCGGTTGCCGCGTCAATTGCCTTATTCAGCGCTTCAATGGCTTCTGGGTATTCGCTACGTACATAGATATAGCCAGTGTTTGCGCCAACGGCCCATCCAGCAATGGTCATGCCTTCAAGCAGCATGAACGGGTCGCCTTCCATGAGCATGCGGTCTGCAAACGTTCCGCTATCGCCTTCGTCGGCGTTGCACACGATGTACTTGGTTGCGCCTGGCGCTTCAAGCACGGTGCGCCATTTGATTCCGGTTGGCAATGCTGCACCACCGCGACCACGTAGGCCACTGTCAGTTACTTCAGTAACAACATCGCTTTGCGTCATACCAAGCGCACGCTTCAATCCTTTTACGCCACCGTTTGCTTCGTAGTCCTGTGCAGAACGTGGGTCGACAACGCCAACGCGTTGGTAGGTAACTCGTTGCTGACGCTTGATCCATGGAAGATCGGTTGTGAGTCCAAGGCGAAGTGGGTGAGCGCCGCCATTCAGAACGTCAGCGCCGAGCAAACTTGGAACGTCATCAACAAGAACTGGACCGTATGCAATGCGACCTTCGTTGGTGACAACTTCGATCATTGGCTCGAGCCACATCATGCCCCACGAGCCGTTGCGCACAACACGCACGCCCTTTTGTTTCGCAAATGCTGCAGCAACATCGTCGGCACCCGCTGCGCGTGATGCTGCATCGCGCGGAACGTACACAGTGATGCCTTCGCCGGTGCTATCAATTGACGGCTCGGGAATTCGCTTGGCAATAGCGTCCCCAATAATGGTTTCAATCGACGTTTCGTTTACGCCACCAATAAGTCGGCCATCAACAGATGCTGCTGGGCCGAGTGCGCAATGACCCAAGCAAAACACTTCTTCAACAACAACTTTTTTGCCGTCGCCTGCAAGCAGTGCGCGGTCCCACACATCGCGGCCGCCGCGCGACTGACATGCTTCTGCGCGGCACACCTGCACGATTGGACCGGCTGGTTCTTCGGTGCGGAAGTCTTTGTAAAAGGTGATGACGCCATGCACTTCGGAAACCGTGACATTGAATACATCGGCGAACACCGGGATGAGATCTTTGCTGATATATCTGGCGTGATGTTGAACGGCGTGCAGCGCTGGCAGCATGCCGCCTTCAAGGTCGGCAAATTGGCGGACGATGGCCTCGAGTTCGGGGAGCGATGCGTTGGTAGTCAAGGCTTCCAAGCGTAGGCGAAATAAGGGTTAGAGCGACAGTGAGCCCTCGAAATTGAGTTTTTCCTGAACTAGTTCACAAAGAGACTGCGGATCTCGCCTTCAGGGTCTGTGAGGACCTCCATATCGGCGTTGATCTCAAGGGTTTGGCGGTTCTGGGTGTCAAAGGCTGGCCAAGTTGGCGCCGACGTCCGGGCGAATTGCACGATCTCACCGGCGAATTTTGTGGCGATTGCTGCACGCTCTGGGCCTTCGCCCGTTAGGCCATCTGTCCCAGGTATCGACAAATTGTCGAACGCAAATGGAATATCAAGACCATGACAACTACCAACTATTCCATCGAGCACTGGCGTAGGCCACGTAAACCAGTACATCCAGGTTTTGTTGTTGGCAGCAACTCGCTGTTCCGCGATTCTCTGTGCGCGCTGGCGAAATGCCGTATCGGTGCGTACTGAAGAAATGAGTTGCCACGGAAGTTCGTTTGGCCGATTTTGCTCGTACGTGCTTTTGGCGCGCGCTGCATGTTCGCCAAAAGTCTGTGTACACAGTTCGTCCCAGTGTTCCTCGCTCTGCTGGTTCTGCGCTGGGTCTAAAGCCGCCCACAGTCGGTTCTCATCGCGATTTGTACCGACAACAAACGGCAGAGGGGATGCGGCAGCTGTTTCCAAGATGTCGTGTGGCAATGCACCTCCACCTGCAGCGGGAGTGAAATGGTCAAAGTTTTCAGTTGGGATTGCTTCAAGCTTTGCTTGCACTCCCAACATTTCATCAATAGTGAAGCTCTGTAAATCTTGTCGTGAAGAAACTTCTGCGTGTTCAAAGAATGTTTGTTCGGCTTGTATGGCGCGGTCCTTGGTTCGAAGTTGCCCGATGCTTGGACTCATGGCCCATGCTTTGTGAAACAAACCCTTGGCTTCTGGACTGCTCATCAGTGAAACCACTGCCGAACCACCGGCAGACTCGCCAATGATGGTGACGTTGTTGACATCGCCATCAAAGGAAGCAATATTGCGCTGCACCCAACGAAGCGCCGAGATCATGTCGAGAATTCCAAAGTTGTTGTCACCGAGAAATCCAAATGAACCAAGTCGATAGTTGATGGACACAACCACAACGCCACGAGATGCGAGCGAGGAGCCGTGGTACAAGGGAACCGAATTTGATCCATTGTTGTATGCGCCACCATGGATCCAAACCACGACGGGAAGTTGTGGTTGAGACGACGGAGTTGATGGAGTGAAAACGTTTAGGTTCAGGCAGTCTTCAGAAATGTTTGTGGTATCTGCACCCAAAATGATTTCTAATGCGCCAGGAATCTGTGGGCAGATTGGGCCGAACTTGGTTGCGTCTAAAACACCCTCTGTTGTGGTGATGTCTTCAGGGTTCTGGTGGCGCACAGCGGTGGCATAACGAATGCCGAGAAATTCGCATCCACCATCTGGGCGGGAATTACCGCGGAGCAAACCTGAAGGGGTGGTGATTGTGGTTACCTGGGGCATGCGGTAACCGTAATGGAGCGGGTGACGGGAATCGAACCCGCATAGCCAGCTTGGAAGGCTGGAACTCTAGCCATTGAGCTACACCCGCAAATTGCGGAAACCTTATGATACAGCCGTTTCAGGCCGATGGCTAACCGAATTGAGGTTCGTTTATCGGCTCTCTGCTCCTATGGTGGATGTGTATGCGTAGTACAAAAATCATCGCCACAGTTGGTCCGGCATCACGCGCCGAGCACATGTTGCAAGGTCTTGTAGAGGCTGGCGTAGACACATTCCGCATTAACTGTTCGTACCTCGAGTCACATGAAGTGCTCGAACTCATTCAACACATCCGAGCTGCAACGCCAAATGTTGGAATCCTTGTTGACGTGCAGGGCCCGAAATTGCGCACAGGTGATGTGGCGTTCACTTTTGTTGAAGGCACTGAAATTGACCTGACCCCAGACATGTTCGGCTTTGATTTGCACGAAATTGGTATTCAGGCAGGCGAGCGCGTATTGGTTGCTGACGGTCAAATTGAATTGTGGATCACGACCATTCGTGGCGGCGACATTACTGCCCGCGTGTTGGTTGGTGGCGAATGTGCACCACACCGCGGTGTGAACTTTCCAGACACTGACGTAAAGGTGTCGGCACTGAACGAAAAAGATTATGGCGACATTGCTGCTGCGAAGCAGGGAGGCGCTGAATGGATTGCGTTGTCCTTCGTGCGCGACTCGGCAATTATTGAAGAAGTACGTGGCATTGTCGGCGATGAACCTCGCATCATTGCAAAAATTGAACGTCGTCAAGCGCTGATGAACCTTGAAGCAATTACACGTGCCGCAGATGGTGTGATGGCCGCCCGAGGCGACTTGGGTGCCGAATTATCGTTCGAGGAAGTGCCAACCATGCAACAGCGCATTGCCGAGGTGGCAATGATCGAAGGCAAAGTGTCAATTTGCGCAACGGAAATGCTGGAGTCCATGCGCACTAGCCACCGCCCAACGCGAGCTGAAGTAGCCGACGTTGCTGGCGCAGTGCGTCAAGGGTTCGGTGCAGTGATGTTGTCTGCGGAAACCGCAACTGGTTACGACCCAATCAATGCGGTGTCTGCAATGGCGAGAATTTGTGAAGCGAACGAGAGCCATGACGGTCATAAGTCGTTTGCCGATGCTCATCCAACTGAGTCTGCGGTTGGGGCTGCAACTGCAGCGCTTGCGCAACGAACTGGCGCCGCAAGCATTATTGCGCTTACCTATTCTGGCTATTCAAGCGAGATTCTTTCTGCATGTCGACCTGGAGCGCAAATTATTGCAGCAACTCCTTCACAAGAAACCGCAAGGCGTTTGCGCTTGTACTGGGGAGTGACGCCATTGATATGTCAGCGCAATATCGATATGACTGTTGCCGTTGATGACGCGTTTAATGCAGCATTAGACGCTGGTTTGGTGCAGTTCAACGAGCTAGTGGTGGTGTGTGCATCGCGCGAGAATATTCGTTCAGCAGCCGACACCATTTGGGTGCATAACGCCTAACGTTGCACTCGTGTGCCCATTGGCTAAAGGATTAGGGTTTTACCCATGACTTCCGAACACGTAGATGTCGTGGTGGTAGGTGCGGGGCTTTCAGGTATTGGCGCTGCCTATCACTTGCAAACCATGAGCCCAGATCGCAGCTACGTCATATTGGAAGGACGCGATGGTCTTGGCGGCACGTGGGATTTGTTCAAGTACCCGGGCATTCGTTCAGACAGTGACATGCACACGCTTGGGTTCAGTTTTAAGCCATGGACTGAAGCAAAGTCCATTGCCGATGGTCCGTCAATTTTGCAGTATCTCAAACAAACCGTTGCTCAGTTCGGAATCGAAAAAAACATTCGCTACGGACAGTTAGTCACACAAGCGCAGTGGTCAACGGACGATGCGCAGTGGACGGTGACGTCAACAAACAAGGCAACT
>CANKUF010000031.1 GCA_947486675.1 Acidimicrobiaceae bacterium | reverse complement strand
GCTTGAGGGAAAGAGTGCCGGAGAATACGTACCAAACTTCACCTCATATATACGTCGTGAGCCAATTGGCGTATGCGCACAAGTTGCACCATGGAACTACCCACTCATGATGGGAGTGTGGAAGTTCATTCCAGCAATTGCCGCTGGTAACACCACAGTGTTGAAGCCAAGCGACACCACTCCTGCTTCAACAGCACTTGTTGCAAAAATCATTGGTGACATTTTGCCTCCAGGTGTTCTTAACGTCGTGTGTGGAGACCGCGATACCGGTCGCGCAATGGTTGATCACGACATTCCTGGAATGGTTTCGGTAACTGGTTCTGTTCGCGCAGGTATGGAAGTTGCAGCTGGTGCATCAAAGTCGTTGAAGCGTCTACACCTCGAACTCGGTGGCAAAGCTCCAGTCATCATTTTTGATGACGCCGATTTGGAACTCGCTGCAGAAACAATTGCTATGACTGGTTACTTCAACGGTGGGCAGGATTGCACCGCAGCAACACGTGTCATTGCCGGCCCGAAGGTGTACAACGATTTCGTCACGCTGCTTACCGAACAGGCGAAGAAGACGAAAACAGGACGGCCAGATGAAGACGTGCTGTACGGGCCATTGAACAACAATGTCCACCTCAGCAAAGTTGCAGGGTTCCTTGACCGAGTGCCAAAGCATGGCAAGGTCAACACTGGTGGCTCGCAGATTGGCAGCAAGGGTTACTTCTTTGAGCCAACTGTGGTCTCCGACCTCTTGCAAAGCGATGAAATGATTCAGAACGAGATCTTCGGACCAGTAATTACGGTGCAGAAGTTCAGCGATGAAGAAGAGGCTCTGAAGTGGGCGAACGGCGTGGACTTCGCACTTGCATCGTCGGTCTGGACTCGTGACCTCGGTCGAGCCATGCGCATGACGAAGAACCTCGACTTCGGTTGCGTGTGGGTGAACACTCACATCCCGATGGTGGCCGAAATGCCACACGGTGGCTACAAGAAGTCTGGCTACGGCAAGGACCTCTCGATGTACGCACTAGATGACTACACGCGCATTAAGCACGTGATGATCAACCTCAACAGTTAGTCTTTGCACTGATGGGGGAATCAGTAAGCGACGTCATTGTTCTTGACCATGTTTCGAAGCGCTATGGCGACTTCGTTGCAGTTCATGACGCCAATTTCTCCATCGCTACTGGCGAGTTCTTCGCCATGCTCGGACCGTCTGGTTGCGGTAAAACCACAACCCTGAAAATGATTGCAGGGTTCGAACAGCCAACGGCTGGTCGGGTCATGTTGGATGGAATTGACGTTTCGGACGTTCCTCCGTACAAGCGCAACGTCAACACGGTGTTTCAGCAGTACGCGTTATTTCCGCACATGTCGGTGTTCGACAATGTTGCATTCGGTCCGCGTTCGAAGAAGGTGGATGAATCGAAAATCAAAACAAGTGTCATGGAGATGCTTGAGATCGTTCGCTTGAACGATTTTGCTCAACGCAAGCCATCGCAACTTTCTGGCGGTCAGCAACAGCGTGTTGCGTTGGCGCGTGCTTTGGTGAACTATCCAAGTGCTTTGTTATTGGACGAGCCATTGGCTGCACTTGACTTGAAGTTGCGTGAGGCGATGCAAATTGAGTTGAAGCGAATTCAGCGCGAGGTGGGCATCAGCTTTATCTTCGTTACGCACGACCAGGGTGAAGCACTCACCATGAGCGATCGTATTGCAGTCATGAGCCAAGGTCATGTTGAGCAAATTGGAACTCCACAAGAGATCTATCGCTCACCAGCATCATTGTTTGTCGCCGGGTTTATCGGCTCAGCAAATCTTCTTCCTGGAACCGTTCAGAGCCACGATGGTGCAGATGCAGTGGTTGCATTGAAGGCTGGGTCGGCCATTCGTGTTGCTGGACAAGCCAGCGCACATGCAATTGGCGCTCATGTTTCGGTGATGCTTCGCCCAGAGCGACTTCGACCTTCTGAGCAGGCAGATGCAAACGGCCAAAGCCTGCAGGGCACGTTGACCGACCTGGTTTTCCAGGGTGCCACTGCACGAATGATTGTTCGTCTGGCCGATGGCACTGAACTGACTTGTTTGGCCGATTCTTCGGCGCGTATGCCGCAAATTGCGGTAGGTGCAACGATGAACGTGTCGTGGGGTGCCGACTGTGGGTACATCTTGGCTGGCTGGCCAGAAAAAGCCGGTTCCAATACCACTGATATCGATCACATTGAGTCAACGCTCTAACATTTAAGAAATACGTCAACACAAAGGGGAATGAACATGTCGACACCAACACCAAAGAACCAAATGACCCGTCGCCAGTTTTTGGCTCGTTCAGGAGCACTGGGTGCCCTTGGTCTTTCACTCCCAGCATTTCTTGCTGCCTGCGGCGGAAGTGATTCATCGAGTAGTGGTGGTTCCGAATCGTTGTTCTTTGATAACTGGCCGTTGTATGTAGACCCAACAGCCGATGGCCTTACGGGAACAGTTGACCGCTTCATGGCTGCAACTGGTGTGGCAATGACTTACGGCGAGGGATACAACGACAACAACGAATACTTTGCGAAGATTCAACCGTTGTTAGGTGCAGGCAAGCCAATTGAAGCCGACATCATCGCCCCAACATTTTGGATGGCTGGTCGACTGATCAATTTGGGTTGGACCGAGAAACTTCCTAAAGATCTCATTCCAAACTTTTCAAACATTGAAGATGTGTATGTCAACCCAACATGGGACCCAACGGGCGAGTACTCAATGCCATGGCAAGCGGGAACTGCAGGAATCGCGTACAACATCGATGTGACAGGTCGTGAGATTAAGAGCGTTGCAGATTTGTTTGATCCAGAGTTCAAGGGCAAGATCGGCATGCTCACCGAAATGCGCGACACCATCGGTCTTATCTGTATGAGTCTTGGAATTGACCCGTCAAAGATCGCATCATTCGAAGACGCAGCACCAGCATTTGAAAAACTCGCACAGGCGAAAAACGATGGTCAGATCCGCGCATTCACCGGCAACGACTACACCGACGACTTGGTGAGCGGAAACTTCGCGGCATGCGTTGGCTGGTCGGGCGACGTGTTGCAACTTGGCAAGGACAGCCCGAATGTGCGCTTCGTCATTCCTGAAGAAGGCGGCACCAGTTGGTGTGACACCATGATTCTGCCAAAGGGTGTACCTAATGCAAGTGCAGCAGCCAAGTTCATGAACTTCTGTTACGACCCTGTGCAGGCAGCACAGATTACGCAGTACGTGCAGTACCTATCGCCTGTGAAGGGAGTTCGTGACGAACTCGCCAAGCTCGATCCAGAGCTTGCAGAGAACACACTGTTGTTCCCAGATGACGCGACCAAAGCTCGACTGCGTTCATTCGCAACGTTGAGTGAAGATGTTGAAGCGAAATTCGATGAGGAATTCTCGGCAATTACCGGCGCGTAAGCACCGTTCAAAACGCTGAACATCACATGACCGCAACGGTCGTCCGCCAAAACCGAATCGCGCGTAACGCCGATCGCGTTGGGTTGGGCGCCATGATCGTTGCCTCAATCTGTTTGGTAGCTCTCGGAACTCGTTTGGTCAGCGGCCCAATGGTGTCGGTGATTGTGCTGGTGCTCATTCTCGATCTCGTTGGGGTGCTGGTGCTTGCCGCCCGCGGTGGACCAGAGGCCAGGCGTTTATTGGCCCCGTATGGTCTGCTGAAGCCAGGAATGCTGTGGTTGGCATTGTTCTTCTTGGCGCCAGTGTGGTCGCTGATTCGCATTTCGTTGTCGACAAAAGAAAGCCGATTCTCGGTTAACTACGACTTCAATTGGGCATTTCAGAACTACACGAAAGCGTTCAGCGATTTCGGTTCGCAGTTTCAGCGAGCTTTCCTATATGCAGCAATTGCCACGGTGCTCACCATTTTGATCGGCTATCCACTTGCTTATGTGATTGCGTTTCGTGGGGGTAAATACAAGAACATTTTGCTCGGACTCGTGGTCATTCCGTTTTTCACCAGTTATCTCATCCGCACCATCGCATGGTCAACGATCCTGGCCGACAGAGGTTTCGTTGTTCGCGCCATGAACGCTGTTGGCCTTGGAAATGTTTTCGAATGGTTGCACATTATGGACAACGGCAAACTGCTGAATACACCAGCCGCCGTAATTGGGGGACTGACGTACAACTTCCTGCCGTTCATGTTGCTTCCCATTTATGTAAGCCTTGAAAAGATTGATATCAATCTGGTCAATGCTGCAGGAGACTTGTACTCGAGTGCCACGCGAGCGTTTCGCAAAGTGGTGCTTCCGCTTTCCATCCCTGGAGTTTTCGCTGGAACGCTCTTGACATTTATTCCCGCAGCCGGCGACTTCGTGAACGCACAGTTTTTGGGTAATCCGAACACCACCATGATCGGTAACTCCATTCAGGACCAGTTCTTGAAGCAGAACAATTATCCGGTTGCGTCAGCGATGGCGGCAGTGCTCATGGTCAGCATTGCAACGCTGGTGCTGTTGTACACACGCATCTTCGGCACTGAGGATTTAGCATGATGCGCAAACGCACCAAGTACGGTCGCTACGCCTTAAATGTGTTTGCTGGCCTTGGTCTGGTGTATTTGTTTGCTCCGATCTTTTTCATTGTTGCCTTTAGCTTCAACAAGCCAAAGGGAAATTTCAACATTGCGTGGCAGTCGTTCACTTTTGATAACTGGCTTCATCCGTTTGCTGAGGAATCACTCACGCGAGCGCTGTGGAAGAGCATTGAGATCGCAGCGGTCTCTACGTTCATCGCCACCATTTTGGGTTCGCTGATCGCTGTTGCGCTGTCTCGGTACAAGTTTCGTGGCAGTGGAGGAATCAACTTATTTTTGGTGCTTCCGCTGACGACGCCAGAAATCGTGCTGGGTTCGTCGCTTGCAACATTGTTCCTCGGTCAAAACTTCATTGACTTTGGGATGACGACCATCATCATTGCTCACGTCATGTTTCAGGTCAGTTTTGTGGCACTCACGGTGCGCGCTCGAATCCGTGGCTTCGACTGGACGCTTGAACAAGCCGCACAAGACCTTGGAGCTTCGCCACTGCGTACGTTCATGAAGGTGACGTTTCCACTGATTTTGCCTGGAATTTTGGCTGCAGGTCTATTGGCTTTTGCACTTTCTATTGACGACTTCATCATTACGTTCTTCAACTCTGGCCCAGTGCAGACCTTCCCGCTCCAGATTTATGGTGCATCGCGAGTTCGCATTCCACCACAAATCAACGTGTTGGCATCCATGATCCTGTTCCTGAGCGTTGCCATTTTGATGACAGCAACGATTGCGGGAATGCGTAAGTCTGCCGAGAAGCAGGCGACTGCGAAAAAGTTCAAACTGCTGCATCGCAAATAATGTCGCGTTCCCACTACGAAGTTCTTGGCGTAATGCCGTCAGCATCCCAAGACGAAATTCGCGTTGCGTATCGAATGCGAGCACGTGAGGTTCATCCTGATACTGCGGCTGGTAAACGAAGCGACGCTTCGGTACAGATGGCTCACATAGCAGAGGCATGGCGCGTGCTTTCAGATAAGGCCATGCGTCTGGCATACGACAGCGAACTGAGTGGACACGTTGCCGAACCGGTGCAGGTTGCGCATGAGCAATTCGCTTACGCACCAGCCACACGAGGAGTGTTTCCGTGGCGGATGATTGGCCTCATGGTGGCGGGAAGCATTGCACTCGTATTGCTGTTGAATGCCCTTTCTGGCCCCGCTGTGCCTGTTGGTCCCGACGGTCTGTTGCAAGCGGGGTCGTGCATTGTGGTGAATGCGAATCAGCTCGCAGTAGAGGTGGACTGTGCGGACGAGCACAGTGGGGTGGTGAGAACTCTGGTTGGGTTTGACATGACGTGTCCCACCGATACACAGCCCATTCGCGACCGACAAGGCATGGGGATCGCCTGTGTTGTTACGAGTTAGCACGGTAGAGAACTAGTCTTTAACCGTGTCCAAGCAGTGCGAACGCCCTAGTTGCAAAGAGCTGGCAATTGCGGCCTACTTCCTTGATTCCGCTGAATTGATGATGACACTCGAGAATTATGTACCAGTAGATGGCATGCAAGTGAATGGGTTGTGTCGCAGACATGCAGACGCACTTGTCGTTCCTCGCGGATGGCGTATTGAGGATAAACGCGAAAATGTACCTCGCTTATTTCCTGTAACTCCGCCAACGGAAAAACCAAAGGCAAAGAGCGTTGAGGCGAAGAAATCTGATTCGAAGAAGAGTCGTGCAAAACTTCCGCGACCAAGCATTTTTGATGAGATGAAGAGCGAGAAAAAGACAGAAGAAGTCGTTACACCAATTGTTGAAGTAGCCGAAGTTGAGTTGGAAGAAACGAAGGCCATTCCGTGGAGCCCACAGTTTGATCAGACTGACGACTTGGGTGGTGTGTTGCGTCCGAAAGGTCGCTTGCTTAGTCGCGCGTTCAACTTTGATGACACTCAGTCGTCACCTCGTCCGCAGATAGATAACACCTTCACCGACGGAATTCAGCGCGAGCCATTTGACGAAAACGATATTCCGTAATGGCTATTGATGTTCGCGCATCATTTGATGCCGGAGTATCTGCATCGCAGTTGTTTGAAGTAATTCGAGATCTCGGCACATATCCAAAGTGGTTAGAAATTGTTCATTTTGCCGATGCGGTTGATAGCGAAGATGGACTGCAGGCTTGGAATGTTGAGCTAAGAGCAAAAATTGGGCCGTTTGCTCGGTCTAAGCGTTTGCGAATGGTGCGTACAACAGACCAGAGCCCGACCACAGTGGTGTTTGAGCGTCGTGAAAATGATGGAAAGAAACATGCACCGTGGGTACTTCGATCGGTTGTAACTGAAGTAAACGGAACATCCACATTGGATGTTCATCTCCATTACGGAGGCTCATTGTTTGACGGTGGAATTGTTGAGCGAGTGCTGGCTGATCAAATTGTGAGTGGCAAAGCCAAACTCACTCAATTCCTCGCCGGTTAGCCAGTTTCACTGGTTGTCCGGCCGCAAGTTGGCCGCATGCGGCGTCAATGTCGGTGCCACGGTTGCGTCGCACGGTCACATTGACTCCTAAGTCTTCAAGTTGTTGAGCAAAGGCTCGAACACCTGCAGCACTGGTTCCCTTTGTTGGCCAACCTGGTGTGGGATTGAGCGGGATCAAGTTGACGTGTGCTGAAGGCGTAAGTTGCCCGCAGAGTTGCGCCAACTCACGTGCATCTTGAGGTTGATCGTTAATTCCGTCGATCATTGCCCACTCAAAACTGATGCGGCGATTTTTGCTATCGAGGTAGTCGCGGCATGCCTGCATGAGTTCGTTGATGGGGTAGCGCTTGTTAATAGGAACGAGTTCATCGCGCAATACGTCGCGAGCAGCGTGCAGAGATACCGCAAGGTTGACTGGCAGAGGTCGCGTGGCAAGTTTGCGAATGCCGGGAACGATGCCAAC
>CANKUF010000030.1 GCA_947486675.1 Acidimicrobiaceae bacterium | reverse complement strand
TTAATAGTGAGTGCTGACCGACACGACGGGCACGTATCGTCATCGCGAATTTCAGCAACGTCCAGTGTTCCGTCTGCAGTGAAGTCGCGACCATTCACCAAGTTCATGACGTGCTTGCCGCGGCTGTCGGCGCCGGTGATCCACGCACTTCCCAAAGCAACTCGTGGGTCGAGCATGTAGCGAATGCCTGATGCATTGTTTGAGCCAAGCACTCCAGGTCCGATGTAGCCCTTCACGAGTGCAGTGTTGGCTGCAAAATGTGATTCATCGAATGCTTCAACTTCGGCTGGCGACACTTGTGCTTCAAGTCGCTTCAGGTCTACTTCGCGATCTCCGGGAACACCGATTGCCAATGCTTCCACGCGACCATCTGGGTGACGCAAATTGACGACAACGTTTTTCAATGTGTCTGCAGCAGCCCATTGACGATCAGCGAGCTGTAAGTCTTCGCGCGCATTAAACAAGTCGACAAGAGTTTGAATCGTTGGGGTGTCGGGAGTATCAACCACCTTTGCGGCTGCTACTGACGATGCATTAATTGTGTCGGCAACCCCAACGCGCACCGCCTCGGTGTTTGCCGAGTAGTTGCACGCAGTGCATTGCACGAATGTGTCTTCGCCAATGTCACATGGAAACAAGAACTCTTCAGAAGCCGAGCCGCCCATTGCGCCAGACATTGCAGACACGATGGCAAACGGTAAACCAAGACGTTCGAAAATACGAATGTAGGCATTGCGATGTGCGTCGTAGCTGCGCTGCAAACCTTCTTGATCGAGGTCGAAGGAGTACGAGTCCTTCATCGAAAATTCTCGACCACGCAGCAAGCCGCCGCGCGGGCGTGCTTCGTCACGGAACTTGTTTTGAATTTGGTACAACCACACCGGTAAGTCTTTATAACTGGAGTACAAGTCCTTCACGAGCAACGTGAACATCTCTTCGTGCGTTGGGCCAAGCAGGAAGTCAACTTTGCGTCGGTCTTGTAAGCGAAACAGGTTGTCGCCGTAATCGGTCCAGCGGCCCGTTACTTCGTACGGCTCTTTTGGCAACATGGCGGGGAAGTTCACTTCCTGTGCGCCGATGGCGTCCATTTCCTCGCGGATGACGCGGGCCACGTTTTGGAATACCCGATATCCAAGAGGCAGCCAGGTGTACCCACCAGGTGCGGCGCGACGGATGTATCCAGCGCGTACCAACAGGCGATGGCTCGGCACTTCAGCGTCGGCCGGATTGTCCCGAAGAGTGCGTACGAACAGGGTTGAGAGGCGTTGAACCACGTGCGAACCTTAGTTTACGGGGATATAATTTTTGATGTCCTTTGAAAGTCAGTGACTAAAAGGCGTGGGTTTCGACCCACGCCATTTGTTTTTTCTAGGGACGGTTTAGGCAGCGGTTTTGCCAACCTTGATGGAAATCGGGGGAGCGAAACCCTTGAGAGTAGGGAGAGGAGGTTGAACATGTCGATTACCCGTGGGAGCGCTCAGTCGAGCCCTGTGATCAATCGTGTCACTGCCCTCATCAACCCAATCGTGTCTGACCTTGGTCTCGATTTGTACGACATTGAGTATTCGGGTGGAGTCTTGCGTGTCGTTGTGGACACGCAGCCAGGCGGCCCAGAAGGTGTCAGCCTCGACAATATTGCTCTCATTACGCGTTTAGTTTCGCGCGAGTTCGATCACAGCGATCCAATTCCTGGTCACTACACACTCGAAGTATCAAGCCCAGGTCTTGAACGCACATTGCGCGAACCGCGCCACTTCCAGCGCGAAGTTGGCAAGACCGTTGCTGTGCGTTTGGAGTCGCCACTCAATGGCGAACGTCGTGTGCAAGGCGATCTCATCGCTGCAACCGATGAAGGCATCACCGTTCGCGTGGCAGACAAAGAAATGACGGAAGTCAACATTCCGTATTCCATCATTGATCGCGCGAAAACAGTTTTTAATTGGGGCCCGGCACCAAAGCCGGGATCAAAGAAATCGAAAGAAGACGGAGGCAATGCATCATGAGCAATCTTGATATGACAGAGGCAATTCGCATGCTCGCCGGAGATCGTGGTATCTCCGTTGACTCGCTGTTGCAAGTGTTGGTGGAGGCTCTAGCTACGGCGTACAAGAAGCGTCCTGGCGCAGCAGAAGAAGTCATCGTGGGTATCAACCCAGAAAACATGGACATCACGTTCACGGCATACGACGTAGACGACGATGGCAACTGGATCAACGAGCGCGACGACACGCCAAACAAGTCCGACCTCGGTCGCATTGCTGCGCAAACGTTCCGTCAAGTAATGAGCCAGCGCATCCGTGAAGTTGAACGTGATCGCAAGTTCGAAGAGTACGCAAACCGCGAAGGCGACATTGTGTCTGGCATCGTGCAAAAGACCGATACCAAGTACACCTTGCTCGACCTTGGCCGCGTAGAAGCATTGTTGCCACAAGCCGAGCAAGTGCAAGGCGAAGTACGCGAACCAAATGCGCGTCTCAAGGCCTACATCGTGGAAGTTCGCAAGACTCCAAAGGGCCCACAGATTGTGGTCAGTCGCACGCACCCTGGTTTGATCAAGCGTTTGTTCGAACTTGAAGTGCCAGAAATCGCTGATGGCGTTGTTGAAATCAAGGCTTGCTCACGCGAACCGGGTCAGCGCACCAAGATTGCCGTGTGGTCAAACGATCACAACGTAGACCCAGTGGGTGCATGTGTTGGTGCTCGCGGTGGACGCGTGCGCATGGTGGTTACCGAATTACGTGGTGAAAAAGTTGACATCATTCCGTTCAGCGAAGATGTTCGTGACTTCATTGCAAAAGCAATGTCGCCTGCAAAGGTCACCGAGGTTCGCCTCAGTCCAGACGGCACGCAAGCAGACGTCATCGTTCCTGACTTCCAGTTGTCATTGGCAATTGGCAAGATGGGCGTGAACGCAAACTTGGCTGCACGTCTTACCGGCGTGCGCCTCGACGTGAAGAGCGAAACGCAAGCAGCAGAAGAAGGTGGCGGTTCATATGTTCCAACTTCGACTGACGCTCCAGCTCCTGCCGCCGATTACGCAGAGGGTGAATGGGTGACTAACCCAGACACTGGTGCCATGGAATGGCATGCAGCAGATGGTTCGGTTGTAAGCCAAGAACAATGGGCTACAGACGCAGGTTCAACTTCAACAAACGAAACTGAGGCGTAGTACTTGGCAAAGATTCTGCGCGTTCATGAGCTCGCCAAAGAGCTCGGCATGTCAAATCAAGAGACTCTTGATTTGTGCGGCAAGTTAGGTGTTGGCGTTAAGACGCAATCATCAACCATCATCGATCAACAAGCCGACCGCGTTCGTGCTCGTGCTGAACGTGATGGTTTGAAGCGCGATGTTCAACCTGAAGAGCCAAAGCCGGTAAAGAAGGCCGCAAAGAAAGCTGCACCAAAAGCAACCACCGAAGAAGGTGGCGATGCAAAGCCAGTGAAGAAGGCTGCGAAAAAAGCAGTTGCGAAGAAGGCTCCTGCGAAAAAAGCAGCAGCAAAAAAGACTGAAGCAACCGAAGAAGTTGTTGTCGAAACTTCAGTTGTTGCAACACCAGCACCAATTGTTGAGTCACACGCTGCACCAATTACATCTGCTCGACCTGTAACAAGCTCTGCGCCAATTACTTCGGCGCGACCAGTTGCAAAGGCTGCACCTGTTGCAGCACCGGCACCAGTTTCTGCGCCTGCTCCAAAGAAGCCAACTGAAGTTACGCCAGCAGTTCCACAAACTCCTGCGGCTGAAGTTGCGCCAGCAACGCCATCAGCGCCGCAGCCACCTCGTATGGGTCCATCTGGTCGTCCAATTCCGCCGCCTCCAGGCAGTGGTCGTCCAATTCCGCCACCACCTGGTCGTCCAGGTGGAGCGCCAGGTGCTGGTCGTCCGCCAATGGGTGGTCGTCCTGCTGGCCCGGGTGCTGGTGCTCGCACTGGTCGTATTCCTGCAAGTGCACTTGGTCGCGGTCCAGTAGGTACCGGTGGACCAATGCGTCCATCTGGCCCTGGCACTCGCGCACCTGGTGGTCCTGGCGCTGGCCGTCCTAGTGGTCCAGGTGCTGGTCGCCCAGGTGGCGGACCAGGTCGTCCTGGTGGCCCGGGTGCTGGTCGTCCTGGCGGCGGTTTCGGTGGTCCTGGTGCTGGTCGTCCTGGTGGCGGACCTGGTGGTCCTGGTGGTCCTGGTGGCGGTCGTCCTGGTGGCGGCGGTCCTGGTGGTCGCGGTAACGGTCAACGCCGTTCGCCAAAGAAGAAGTCACGTGCTCGTCGTCGTCAAGACTTCGATGAAATGTTGCCACAGGCAACCACGTCGTATTCGCAGAGCAACGCACCAGTTCCTGAAGGTGTTGTCATCATCGAACGTGGATCCTCGGCGCAAGAGTTTGCACCGAAGTTAAATCGCACGTCAGCAGACGTCGTTCGTTATCTCATGGAGCACGGCGAAATGGTTACTGCAACCATGACGTTGGCAGATGAGCAAATGGAATTGTTTGCACTCGAAGTTGGTGCAGAGATTTTGTTGGTCGATCCGGGTCAGCAAGAAGAAATGGAATTGCAAGCGCTGTTTGACGACTCAGACGACGACACTCCAGAACTTCAGCAACCACGTTCGCCAATTATTACGGTGATGGGTCACGTTGACCACGGTAAAACCACATTGCTCGACCGCATTCGTTCGGCAAACGTTGTTTCAGGTGAAGCTGGTGGAATCACGCAGCACATCGGTGCATACCAAGTTGAAAAAGATGGCAAGTCCATCACGTTCATTGACACACCAGGTCACGCTGCGTTCACCAAAATGCGCGCTCGCGGTGCACAAGTCACCGACATCGTTGTATTGATGGTGGCTGCAGACGACGGTGTGATGCCACAAACTATTGAAGCTATTAGCCACGCTCGCGCTGCTGAAGTTCCAATTGTTGTTGCCATCAACAAGATCGACAAAGACAATGCCGACGTTCCTCGCGTTATGGCCCAGTTGGCAGAACACGAACTCACGCCTGAAGCGTGGGGTGGCGAAACCATCGTTGTAGAAATGGCTGCGCAAAGCGGTCTTGGTGTGGACGACTTGCTCGAACAACTCAGCGTTGTTTCAGAAATTGGCGAACTCACTGCAAACCCAACTGGTCGCGCAAAGGGCATTGTGCTCGAAGCACAACTCGACATTGGTCGTGGTCCTGTTGCCACCGTCTTGGTAGACAAGGGAACGCTCAAAGTTGGCGATCCGATCGTTGCCGGTGCTGCGTGGGGCAAAGTGCGTGCGCTCATTAACGACAAGGGTCAACAAATCAAAGAAGCCGGCCCGTCAACACCTGTGCAGGTGCTTGGTCTCAGTGCAGTTCCAGGAGCCGGCGACGAATTCCGCGCTGCACCGAACGAAAAGACTGCACGCACTGTTGCCGAATCGCGTGAACAGCGTTATCGCACGCTGAATCAGCGCGGTGATGCCCGTGTTCAGCGTGGTGTGAAGTTGGAAGACATTTTCACCCAAATTCAGGCTGGCGAAGTAGCAACGTTGAATGTCATCGTCAAAGCAGACGTTCATGGTTCGCTCGAAGCAGTTACCGAGAGCTTGCGCAAACTTGAGCGCGATGAAGTGCGTGCAGCGTTTGTGCACCGTGCTGTTGGTGCAATAACCGAAAACGACATTGCTCTTGCCGCAGCAACGAACGCCACGTTGATTGGTTTCAATGTGCGTCCAGACCGCAAGGTTCGCGACTTGGCTGAGGCTGAAGGCGTAGAGATTCGTACCTACGAAATCATCTACAAGCTCATTGAAGACATTGAAAAGGCCATGAAGGGCATGCTCGCACCAGAGTTTGAAGAAGTGGTCACTGGTGAAGCAGAAGTGCGCGAAGTGTTCAAGTCTCCAAAGGTTGGCGCTATCGCAGGTTGTGTGGTTCGCACGGGTGTTATTACTCGCGGTTCAAAGGTTCGCTTCTTGCGCGATGGAACAATTATTTGGAAGGGTGCAATTCAATCGTTGCGTCGTTTCAAAGACGACGTACGTGAAGTTCGTGAAGGTTTCGAATGTGGTCTTAGTTTGACTGACTTCCAAGATTTGAAGCAGGGCGACCTGATTGAAACGTTCGAACTCCGCGAACTCGCACGCGACTAACACAATCTGCACGACTAAGGTCTAGGCATGGCCGCAGATCTTGAGTTCTATTTCGATCCAGTTTGCCCATGGGCGTGGATCACATCGCGTTGGGTAACTAACGTTCAGCAGCTCCGCAACTACGACGTGTCGTGGAGATTCATCAGTTTGAAAATGATCAATGCTGAGCGTGGTTACGCGGGTAACAATGCATACGAACTCATTCACAATGCAGGTCTTGCCGGACTGCGCGTTGCCAGCGCGGCACGTGCGCAAGGCGGAAATGCCAGTGTCGCAGCGTTGTATACCGCGCTTGGCAACGCTATTCATGTTGGTGGTCGCCGCGAAGAACTCGTGAATAACCCTCATGCGTTTTTACTTTCAGTTGTGGCTGACGCCGGTCTACCTTCAGAGATTGCATCGGCGTTCGAAGACTCAACGCACGACGAAGTAATTCGTTATGAGACGGAGGCGGCTCTCAGTCGCACGGGAAAGGATGTGGGAACTCCAATCCTCACGTTTAATCCCAAAGCCGCCAACGAAGCCAGTTTGTTCGGCCCAGTTATCTCTAAGGCTCCGAAGGGCGATGAAGCGGTGAAACTCTGGGATGCCGTCCAAACCATTGCCGAATCTGGTGTTGCCGAAATCAAACGGTCGCTGCGTGCAGCACCACAATTCGACTGAGCCAATGCCATGAAAGTTGTCTACACAGACGCCCATTTGGGCCATAACCCGCAAGAAGAAATTGCCGAGTCAGGCTCGCATTCGCCACATGAACACACCGCACGTGCAGAAAACATTCGCGAGGTGTTGCAGTCAGATGCCACGATGCAGTTTCTTGCACCAACGCAGTGGGGTGTTGACCCAATCAATGCGGTGCATAACCCTGGCTTAAACAATTTTCTCACCAACGCATGGGCCGATTATCAGCGTGAGGTTCGACCAAGCAGGGAAGTAGTTCCAGACTTTTTCTATCGACCATCAATGCGCGAAGCGATGTCGCAACTTGAAGAGCCAACTGCAGCAAATGCGCGCCTGGGCTGGTGGTGCTTCGAAACGACGACGCCAATTACGCAGGGTTCATACGATGCGGCTCGTGGTGCAGTCGATGTCGCGCTCACCGCAACGCAATTGGTGCTGAGTGGAGACAAGTTTTCGTACGGCTTGTGCCGACCACCGGGGCATCATGCAACAACCGATTTGTATGGCGGGTATTGCTTCTTCAACAACGCTGCAGTTGCGGCACATCATGTGGCATCCACAACTGGAGCAAAAGTTACGGTGCTCGATGTGGACTATCACCACGGCAACGGCACCCAACAAATCTTTTACGGTCGCGACGATGTTCAG
>CANKUF010000029.1 GCA_947486675.1 Acidimicrobiaceae bacterium | reverse complement strand
GCTCAACCCCTTCGATGCCACAGGAGGTGGCGAGCGACTGAAGACTTGGCGCGAGCCCGCACGAAACGAGCTCGACACCAAAACCTTCGTCGAGTAATGCTTCACCAAGTGAAAGCGATCGCATGACGTGTCCAACCCCAATAGAGCTGGACGCATCTGCCCGCAGCACTGCAACCTTTCGGTTAACCATGTACTACGCACCCTAATTGAAGGGCGTTTATCGCCTGTGAAGAACTGGAACTAACTGTTCTGCAGCTTGATTTCGATGTCAACGCCGGCAGGCAGTTCAATGCGCTGGAGGCTGTCAATGGTCTTCGCGTTTGGTTCCACGATGTCGATAAGACGCTTGTGAATGCGCATTTCAAAATGCTCACGGGAGTCTTTGTCAACGTGTGGCCCACGGATCACCGTGTAACGGTGGTTGTCCGTAGGTAACGGAATCGGACCGCGCACTGTCGCGTTGGTACGAGCAACAGTCTCGACGATCTTCTTTGAAGACTCGTCGATGATCTGATGATCGAATGCCTTGAGACGGATGCGGATGCTTGATGCCATGAAGTTCAGCCAGTCAGTTCGTTATTTGAGGATCTTGACTACGCGACCTGCACCTACGGTGCGGCCACCTTCACGGATTGCGAAACGAAGACCTTCGTCCATGGCGATTGGCTTGCCCAATTCCACGGTCATCATCACGTTGTCACCAGGCATCACCATTTCGGTGCCCTTTGGCAACTCAACGGTTCCGGTTACGTCGGTGGTGCGGAAGAAGAACTGTGGACGATAGTTGTTGAAGAATGGCTTGTGACGGCCGCCTTCTTCCTTCGTCAACACGTACACCTGACCTTCGAAGTTGGTGTGAGGTGTGATTGAACCTGGAGCACAAAGCACCTGGCCACGCTCAACATCTTCCTTCTTGGTACCGCGAAGAAGTGCACCAATGTTGTCGCCTGCTTGACCTTCGTCGAGCAACTTGCGGAACATTTCAACACCTGTGCAAGTGGTCTTCTGTGTGTCACGGAGACCAACGATTTCGATGTCGTCACCAGTGTGAACCTTGCCCTGCTCAACCTTGCCAGTTACAACGGTTCCACGACCAGTGATCGTGAACACGTCTTCAATTGGCATAAGGAATGGCTTGTCAAGTTCACGCTTTGGCTCTGGGATTGCATCGTCACATGCGCGGATCAAGTTCATGACCTGCTCTTGTGCGTCTGCATCACCCTGGAGTGCCTTCAATGCTGACACGCGAACTACTGGAGCGGTGTCGCCAGGGAACTCGTATGCGTTGAGCAAGTCGCGAACTTCAATTTCAACGAGTTCGAGGAGCTCTTCGTCTTCCACCATGTCTGCCTTGTTCAAAGCAACAACGATGTATGGAACGCCTACTTGGCGTGCGAGCAACACGTGCTCACGAGTCTGTGGCATTGGACCGTCAGTTGCAGCAACCACGAGGATCGCGCCGTCAACCTGGGCAGCACCAGTGATCATGTTCTTGATGTAGTCAGCGTGACCTGGCATGTCAACGTGTGCGTAGTGGCGCTTCTCTGACTCGTATTCGATGTGCGCGATTGAGATCGTGATACCACGAGCCTTCTCTTCTGGCGCCTTGTCGATCTGATCAAAAGCGGTTACTTCAGCCAAACCCTTGGTTGCCAATGTGGCAGAGATGGCTGCAGTCAGCGTGGTTTTACCGTGGTCAATGTGACCCATGGTTCCGATGTTGACGTGTGGCTTATTGCGCTCGAATTTTGCCTTTGACATTGCTACTCCTTGTGTTCTTTTCTCTGAATTTGTTCTTTGGTTATGTAAATCGTGATGCTCGTGTCAGCTATTCGCCGCGCACGCGCTTGATAATTTCTTCTGCAACAACTGCCGGCACCTGCTGATAGCTGTGAAACTGCATCGAGTAGGTTGCACGACCCTGTGTGCGCGAACGCAGATCTGTACTGTATCCGAACATTTCCGAAAGCGGAACCTGCGCCTTAATGTTCTGCGCGTTGCCATTGGCTTCCATGCCCTCAATACGGCCACGGCGGCTGGACAAGTCGCCCATTACGTCACCCATGTAGTCATCTGGGGTCACTACTTCAACCGCCATGATTGGCTCGAGGATGATTGGGCCTGCTGCCTGGGCTGCCTTGCGGAACGCCATTTGGCCGGCAATTTTGAACGCCATTTCGCTGGAGTCAACGTCGTGGTACTGACCGTCAACAAGTGACACCTTCACGTCCACGGTTGGGTATCCAGCAAGCACGCCGTTGTCGAGCGCTGACTGAATTCCTTGGTTGGTTGGCTGAATGTATTCGCGAGGAATACGTCCACCAGTGATGTCGTCTTCAAAGATGTAGCCACCGCCGACGCCGCTTGGCTCGACCGTGATCTTGACAACTGCGAACTGACCCGAACCACCCGACTGCTTGATGTGTCGGTATTCCACCGACTCCACCTTCTTGGTGATGGTTTCGCGGTACGCAACTTGTGGCTTACCAACAGTTGCATCCACGCCGAACTCGCGTTGCATGCGGTCTACAAGAACTTCAAGGTGCAACTCACCCATTCCCGAAATAACGGTTTGAGCAGTTTCTTCGTCGGTACGAACACGGAAGGTTGGGTCTTCGTCAGACAATGACTTGAGCGCTTTGCCCAACTTGTCTTGGTCGGCCTTTGTCTTTGGTTCGATCGCTACGTGGATAACTGGCTCTGGGAACTCCATGCGCTCCAAGATGATTGCGTTGCTGCGATCACACAAGGTGTCACCAGTGGTGACTTCCTTGAAACCAAGTCCGGCAACAATGTCACCTGCGTATGCGGTGTCGATGTCTTCGCGTTGGTTTGCGTGCATCAAGAGCAAGCGACCAATGCGCTCACGCTTTTCTTTGGTGGAGTTGTAGCACTCTTCACCTTTTGAGATTTTTCCTGAGTACACGCGGAAGTAAGTAAGGCGACCGAATGGGTCAGCAACGATTTTGAATGCAAGTGCCGAAAATGGCGCCGCATCGTCTGGCTTACGAGTCAACACTTCATCTGAGTCTGGCTTGAGGCCTTCGGTGTCTGGAATGTCGAGCGGGCTTGGCATGTAGTCAACAACAGCGTCGAGCATTTGCTGTACGCCCTTGTTCTTGAATGCTGAACCACACAAAATTGGAACGAATGAGAATGCAAGTGTTCCCTTGCGGATACCGGCGCGCAATTCGGCTTCGTCAAGATCGCCAGATTCAAGGTACTTCTCCATGAGCACTTCGTCTTCGCTGGCAACAATGTCGAGCAACTCGGCTCGGTACTGCTTTGCCTTCTCGATGTACTCGGCAGGAATTTCTACGTCTGCATACGTTGAGTCTTTTTCGTCGCCATCCCAAACAACAGCCTTCATCTTCACGATGTCGATAAGGCCCTTGAATTCGGCCTCGCCACCATAAGGAAGCTGCAATACGGCAGGAACTGCCTGCAAACGGTCCTTGATCATGTCGAGTGTGCGATAGAAGTTTGCACCCGTGCGGTCCATCTTGTTGATGAAGCACATACGCGGAACTTTGTACTTGTTTGCTTGGCGCCACACGGTTTCGGTCTGTGGCTCTACACCAGCAACCGAGTCGAATACTGCAACTGCACCGTCGAGCACGCGCAATGAACGCTCTACTTCAACTGTGAAGTCCACGTGACCAGGTGTGTCAATGATGTTGATGCGATGATCGCGCCAGAACGCTGTTGTTGCAGCGGAGGTGATGGTGATACCACGCTCTTGTTCCTGAATCATGTGGTCCATTACGGCTCCACCTTCGTGCACTTCACCGATCTTGTATGTCTTTCCGGTGTAGTACAGAATGCGCTCTGTCGTTGTGGTCTTACCAGCATCGATGTGGGCCATGATGCCGATATTGCGGTACATGTTTAATGGGAAATCGCGTGACATGGGGGTTCTTCCTCAGACTTCGGGCTGACTACCAGCGGTAGTGAGCAAATGCCTTGTTCGACTCGGCCATCTTTTGCATGTCATCACGCTTCTTCATTGATGCACCTAAACCATTTGATGCATCAAGCAATTCTGCGGACAAGCACTCGGCCATGGTCTTCTCGCGACGGCTACGTGCATTGTCTACCAACCAACGAATGGCAAGTGTTGTTGCACGGCGTGGGCGAACTTCTACTGGAACTTGGTACGTAGCACCACCAACGCGACGGCTACGAACTTCAAGTGGTGGCTTCACGTTGTCAATTGCGCGCTTCACGGTTGACAATGGCTCGCTACCAGTCTTAATTTCAATAGCTTTCATCGCTTCGTACACGATTGATTCAGCGGTGCTCTTCTTGCCGTGCAACATCACTTTGTTGACAACTTGAGTAATGAGCAATGAACGATAAACCGGATCTGGAATCATCTCGCGACGAGTTGCTGGGCCTTTACGTGACATGTGATGTACCTATTTCTTCTTTGCGCCGTAACGGCTACGGGCTTGCTTACGATCTTTAACTCCGGCGGCATCGAGTGCGCCACGAATAACTTTGTAACGAACACCTGGCAAGTCACGTACACGACCACCACGAACCAACACGATGGAGTGCTCTTGCAAGTTGTGTCCTTCGCCAGGAATGTAGGCGGTGATTTCAACGCCACTGGTCAAACGAACACGTGCAACTTTGCGCAATGCCGAGTTTGGCTTCTTCGGCGTTGTGGTGAATACGCGGGTGCATACTCCACGTCGCTGTGGTGATCCCTTGAGCGCCGGGGTCTTGGTTTTTGTCGACTTGGTGCTACGACCTTGTCGAATCAGCTGCTGAATAGTGGGCACGCGTTTACCTTTACTGTTGCTTTCGTACTTGTGGAATCACGCGCACTGGACAAACCAAAGCGCGAGACAACGGACTGAAAATCCTACGGTTGCAGGTCGCCATACGGCAACCTGCAAACCGCTAGATAGTGCTCCCCTGACGGGGTGCGAATTATTGAGCCTGTTCGGCAGATCCTTGTGAATCCTCGGAAATATAGGTTCCGTGGAGACCGGCCAAGAATGCTGCTGGATCTTCTTCATCATCGCTCGAGTAGTAGGCCATTGGGACATAGTCCGGGGCACTGACGTCGAACATGTTGTAGCGGTCCATACCAGAGCCGGCTGGGATCAACTTACCGATGATGATGTTTTCCTTCAGACCGACCAAGTTGTCACCCTTGCCGTCAATTGCGGCTTCGGTAAGAACACGGGTGGTCTCTTGGAACGATGCTGCAGACAGCCATGACTCGGTTGCCAGCGATGCCTTGGTGATACCCATGAGTTCTGGGCGACCTTCAGCAGGACGCTTGCCCTGTTCAACCATTGAACGGTTGGTGTCACGGAAAACCTTGGCATCGGCACGCTCGCCTGGAAGGAACTGAGTGTCGCCAGGCTCTTGCACGCCAACGCGGCGGGTCATCTGACGAACAATCAATTCAATGTGCTTGTCGTGGATCGATACACCTTGGTCGCGATACACCTTCTGTACTTCTTCTACGAGGTACACCTGTGTTTCACGTGGTCCCTTGATCTCCATCAGTTCTTTCGGATCAAGTGGGCCTTCAGTGACACGATCGCCAGCGGTGATGTCTTGACCATCTTTAACGATTGGACGACTACCGGTTGGCAACATGATTTCGTGTGGTTCACCCTGATCGTCGATGACATGGATTGGAATTCCCTTGCCTTCGTCTTCAAGAATGCGCACAACACCAGTTGCGCGAGCCAAACGTGCTGAACCGCGCGGGTTACGTGCTTCGAAGAGTTCAACAACGCGTGGCAAACCGCCGGCGATGTCTTTTCCTGCAACACCACCAGTGTGGAAGGTACGCATGGTGAGCTGGGTTCCCGGTTCACCAATTGACTGCGCTGCGATTACGCCAACTGCTTCGCCCAATTCAATGGACTGACCAGTTGCAAGTGAACGTCCGTAACAGAACTTGCACACGCCAACTTCGGCGTCGCAAGTAAGTACTGAACGAACACGTACACGGTTAACTTTTGCGTCGTCGCGAAGTGCGTCGACATCATCGTCACCCAAAATGGTGTTCTTTTCCAACACGCGACCATCGCTGAGTTCAACTTCGTTCAACAATGCGCGACCGAACAACTTGGTTTCCAAGTATGCACGTGTGTTTGCAGTGTCTTTCTGAACGTTGTCGACCCACACGCCAAGTGTGGTTCCGCAATCGTCTTCACGAACAATGAGTTCCTGCGCAACGTCGTGCAAACGACGTGTGAGGTAACCCGAGTCGGCAGTACGAAGAGCAGTGTCCACGAGGCCCTTACGAGCACCAGGAGTAGCAATGAAGTACTCAAGTGTTTCCAAGCCTTCACGGAAGTTGCTCTTAATAGGACGAGGAATCATGTCACCACGAGGGTTGGCCACGAGTCCGCGCATACCTGCAATCTGACGCATCTGGGTCATGTTTCCACGAGCACCAGAAGTGATCATCATGTCAACTGGGTTGTACTTCAGGTCTGCAAATTCCTTCTGCATGGCCTCTTGAACTTCGCGTGTTGCTTCTGTCCAAATACGTACTTCTTGCTGACGACGCTCACCGTCGGTGATGATTCCGCGGCGGAATTGCTTCTCCACCTTGTCGGCATCTTCTTCGTGACGATCAAGAATTGCGCGCTTTGCTTTTGGAGTCTTTACGTCATCAACCGAAACGGTCAGACCGGACTGCGTTGCATAGCGGTAGCACAAGTCTTTAATTCCATCGAGAGCCAAAGCAATTTCGGACTTGGTGAAGTGATCGCTCAAACGCTCCACGATTACGCCGAATTCCTTCTTCTTCAAAGTCTGATCAATATGTCCAAACTTCTTGACGAAACCAGCTGGCAAACGCTCTTCGAACAACAAACGACCTGGCGTGGTGTCCACGTAGATCTGCTTGCCATTGTCATCGCGCTCTGCGATTTTGATCTTGGCGTGAAGTGCAACGTCACCACTGTCAAGTGCACGAACTACTTCGTACAGCTGACGGTAAACATGGCCTTCGCCCTTTGAACCATCGCGCTGATCGGTGAGGTAATACCCACCAATCACCAAGTCCTGCTGTGGGGTCACAATTGGACGACCCGAGGCTGGCGACAAAATGTTGTTCGCACTCAACATCAGCACGCGTGCTTCTGCCTGAGCTTCAACCGACAATGGCAAGTGAACTGCCATCTGGTCACCGTCGAAGTCGGCGTTAAACGCTGTACATACGAGTGGGTGCAACTGAATTGCCTTGCCCTCAACGAGCAACGGTTCGAATGCCTGAATTCCCAAGCGGTGCAACGTAGGAGCACGGTTCAACAGAACTGGGTGTTCCTTAATGACGTCTTCAAGAACGTCCCACACCTGTGGCCTACGACGCTCAACCATGCGCTTTGCACTCTTAATGTTCTGTGCAAGCTGCTGATCAACCAAACGCTTCATAACGAACGGCTTGAACAATTCGAGTGCCATCAACTTTGGCAAACCGCATTGCTGCAAACGCAGTGTTGGGCCAGCAACAATTACTGAACGACCCGAGTAGTCAACGCGCTTTCCGAGCAAGTTCTGACGGAAGCGACCCTGCTTACC